>DASQGA010000253.1:0-5027 GCA_035632855.1 Gaiellaceae bacterium
GACTACCACTTCGGCATCGGATCGGACGGGGTTCTCGAGGTGACATCGGTTTCCGGCGCGAGCATGGACGTCGTGATCTGGAACCCGGACGGCTCGACGGCCGAGCTGTCGGGAAACGGGACCCGGATCGCGGCGCGGTGGCTGGCTCGGAAGACGGGACAGAACGAGGTCAGGGTGAAGGTCGGACCACGGGAGATCACTGCGACGATGCGAGGAGGGCTCCAGGTCGAGACGGAGATGGGCCGCGTCGAGGTCGGCGATCCGGAGGAGCTCGAGGTCGACGGACGATCGCTCGAGTTCACGCCCGTGTCCGTCGGCAATCCGCATGCGGTCATCCGCAGTGATCCCGAGCGCACCGAGCTTCTGCGCCTCGGCCCGCTCGTCGAGAACCATCCGCGCTTTCCGGAGCGGACGAACGTGCAGCTCGTGCGCATCGACTCTCGCAGTGACGCGGCAGTTGCCGTCTGGGAGCGAGGGGCGGGGGAGACCCTTTCCTCGGGCACGAGCGCCTGTGCCGTCGCAGGCGCCGCGGTTGCGCGGGGCTGGTGCGACCGTCGCGTCAGCGTTCACCTTGCGGGCGGTGAGCTCTTGGTCGAGCTGAACGGGCGGATGGACGCTCGTCTGACCGGGCCGGCGCAGGAGATCTGCACGGGCACGGTGGCAGCGGAGCTCCTCGCGGAACTCCGGGCGTGAGGTTCGCAGGCCGCCTCGACGGGGTACCGCCCTATCTCTTCGCGGAGCTCGAGCGAAAGATCGCAGAGAAGCGTGCGTCGGGGGTCGACGTCATCAGTCTCGGGATCGGCGACCCCGACCTTCCGAGCCCGGCGCCCGTGATCGAGGCTTTGCAGCGCGCGGTTGCCGACCCCGCGACGCACCGCTACCCGACGAATCACGGGCTTCCGGCGTTCCGTGAGGCCGTCGCGGAGTTCTACGCGGATCGCTTCGGGGTCGAGATCGACTCCGCTACGGAGGTCCTTCCCGTGTTGGGGGGGAAAGAGGGGGTTGCCCACGTGGCGCTCGCTTGCCTGGACCCTGGTGACGTCTGCCTCTCTCCCGAGCCGGGCTATCCGCCCTATACCTCCGGCCCGGTGTTCGCGGGCGCGACGGTGCACTACCTGCCGCTCGGGCCCGAACGAGGCTTCATGCCTGATCTAGCGGGCATCCCGGCCGAGATCTGCGAGGCCGCGAACCTCCTCTTCCTGAACTACCCCAACAATCCGACCGGGGCGACGGTCAGCGCGGGCTTCTTCGAGGCGGCGACGGAGTTCGCCAGGAGTAACGACCTCATCGTCATCCATGACGCGTCCTACACCGAGGTGGCGTTCGACGGTTATCGGCCCCCGAGCTTCCTCGAGACGCCCGGCGCCCGAGAGGTTGGGGCCGAGATCTTCTCGCTCTCCAAGGGGTGGAACCTGACAGGTTGGCGCATCGGCTGGCTCGCCGGCAACCCCGAGGTGGTCGAGCGGTACCGGCAGCTCAAGACGAACCTCGACTCGGGGATGTTCGGGGCGGTCCAGCTGGCCGGCGTCGCCGCACTCCGGGAGGCACGCTCGTTCCCCGCCGAGATGTCCGAGATCTACCGGCGTCGCCGCGATCTCATGGTGAGCGCGCTCGCCGCCATCGGCCTCCGGTCGGAGGCCCCGCGAGCAACTCCCTACATCTGGATTGGTGTTCCCGAGGGCCAGACCTCGGCCGGGTTCACCGAGCTCATCCTGGAAGAGGCGGGCGTCGTCGTCTCGCCTGGCCCGTCGTTCGGGCCGAGCGGGGAGGGGTTCGTGCGGATCTCCCTGACTGTGGCGGACGAGCGGCTCGAAGAGGCTGCGAGCCGAATCGCGTCCTCGCTCGACCTCGGCGCCCGGGCATAATCAGAGGGTGAGTCCACATCAGCCCGACCCCGCGCCGGGGGCGGAGCCCGAGCGAGGCTTCCTCGTCGCGGTCCTGCCGCAGGGAGCCGACGCCGAGGAGGAGCTGAGCGAGCTCCGCGAGCTACTCCGGACCGCGGGCGTCCTACCGGTCGGCGAGCTCCTGCAGCGCCGCCCGTCACCGGATGCCCGGACCTACGTCGGGAAAGGAAAGCTTGTCGAGCTGAAAGCCGCTGTCGCTGAGACCGCGGCCGAGTCCGTCGTCATCGACGACGACCTGGATCCCGGCCAGCAGCGGCGTCTCGAGGATGAGTTCAAGTTGCGGGTCGTCGACCGCACCCAGCTCATCCTCGACATCTTCGCGCAGCATGCCGTCACCGCCGAGGGAAAGCTGCAGGTCGAGCTGGCGCAACTCGAGTACAACCTGCCGCGGATGCGAGGCTTGTGGCAGCACCTCGAGCGCCTCGGCGGGGGAATCGGAACCCGAGGGCCCGGTGAATCGCAGCTCGAGACCGACCGCCGGCTGGCTCGCCGGCGGATCGGAGTTCTCCGCGAGCGTCTACGCCGTCTTGGGCGGGGTCGAGAGACGCAGCGGAAGCATCGCCGGTCTGGCGAAACGCCGGTGGTTTCGCTTGCCGGCTACACGAACGCCGGTAAGTCGACTCTCCTGAACGCGCTGACCGGAGCAGATGTGTCTGTAAACGACCGCCTCTTCGAGACGCTCGATCCGACGACGCGCGGCTTCGAGCACGAAGGCCGGCGGTACCTCGTCACCGACACGGTCGGATTCATCCGAAGGCTCCCGCATCAGCTCGTACAGGGCTTCGCAGCCACCCTCGAGGAAACGCTCCTCTCTGACCTCATCCTGCACGTGGCGGATGTGTCCAGGCCCGACGAACGCCTGGACGAACTGGTCGAGGCGGTCGAATCTGTGCTGCGGGAGATCGGGGCATCCGAGCTTCCAGTCGAGCTCGTGCTGAATAAGGTCGATCGCGTTGACCCGCTCCGTCGCCGTCGGCTTGCGAACCGCTTTCCCGGTGCGATTCAGGTTTCGGCTGCCACCGGTGAAGGCCTTGCCGAACTCCGTGCGCGCATCGCGGAGCGGTTCTCGGACCGGTTCGAGCGAGTGCGAATGCTCATCCCCCACGGCGAGGGAAACGTGCTGGCCGAGCTCTACGACCTCGGAGCGCCGATCGAGGAGCGTGCCGATCGTCCGGATGGCGTCCTGGTGGTGGCCCGGCTTCCGCGCGGTGAAGCGGCTCGATTTGCGCCTTATCTGGTCGTCGAGAGCTCGGCGCGGGCAACCCAGGCGTGACCGAGCTGCCGGTTCGGAGGCTCCGCCCCGAGGCGAGACTCCCGGATCGCGCCTACGAGGGGGATGCCGGACTCGACCTGGCGGCGTGCGAGGGATTCGAGCTCGCCCCCGGCGAGCGGAAGCTCGTCTCCACTGGGCTCGCTGTCGCGATCCCATCTGGGCATGCCGGCTTCGTGCAGCCTCGCTCGGGGCTCGCGGCACGACACGGGATCACGATCGTGAATGCCCCCGGGCTCATCGATTCCGGGTACCGCGGCGAGCTCAAGGTGTGCCTCCTGAACACGGATCGGGAGCACACGTTCACCGCTGAAGCCGGGGAGCGCGTGGCGCAGCTCGTCGTCCTGCCCGTCGCGGCCCTTCTGCCGATGGAGGTCGAGGAGCTCCCCCAGAGCGAGCGAGGCGAGCGCGGCTTCGGCTCGTCGAAGGGCGTCTGATGGAGCCACGCATCCGGGTCTGCGCGGTACTCCGGCGCGAAGAGAAGATCCTCCTTTGCCGCCATGAAAAGGAGGGGCGCGACAATTGGCTCCTCCCGGGCGGCGGAGTCCACCTCGGCGAGAGCCTTGCGGACGCGCTGCAGCGGGAGTTGCTGGAGGAATGTGGGATCGAGGACAGCCTGCCTCTCGAGGGCCCCGTGGCCCTCGTGGACTCGATCGCGCCGCCCGGCGCGCCCTCGAAGCACGTCGTGAACATCATCTTCGCGGGCTTCCTCGGAGGGCGCTCGCTCGAGGCCGTGACCTCCCGTGACGCGGCCGTGCGTGGGCATCGCCTCTTTGACGTGGACGAGCTCGACGGCCTGAGCCTGCATCCGCCGATCCAGCGGTTCCTGGCGCGCTGGCAGCCGGGAGATCCCGTTGTGTATCTCGGCTCACTCTGGGCTCCCTGACGGCACGGATCGCGTATCACCCGCGCGGCCTTCACGGCTAGCATCTGAAGAGGGAGGAGGCTGGGTACACCTTAACGAGGGCCGGCCCCGGCGCTTGCAGCTACTGCCAGCGCCCTCCACGCTCGCGGGCCCGATCGGCTGCGACTCGCTGCGCCCGCGCCTCCAGCTCGTCCGGCAGGGGATCCAGATGCGGCGGCTCACCGGTCTTCCCTGCCAGCGCCTGGGCCAGGAGCCAGTCGGCCAGCCAGGGGTTCCGCGGGAGCAGTGGCCCATGCAGGTACGTCCCGAGCGCTCGCCCGCGGCGGCAGCCCTCGTACCCGCTCTCGCCGTCGTTTCCGAAGCCTGCGACGACTCGTCCTAGAGGCTCGGCTCCGGCGCCGAGGATCGTCCTCCCGGCGTGGTTCTCGAACCCGGCCAGTGTCTTCCGCACACCGGGTTCGAGCTCGCAGTCGAGCAGGACGTCGCCGATCATTCGCCGCTCTCCGGCCACTGTCTGCAGGTCGAAGACACCGGCGCCAGGAAGC
This sequence comes from Gaiellaceae bacterium, assembly GCA_035632855.1. Taxonomy (GTDB): domain Bacteria; phylum Actinomycetota; class Thermoleophilia; order Gaiellales; family Gaiellaceae; genus DASQGA01. Next base: position 4,585 of record DASQGA010000253.1, read on the forward strand.
TCCACCCCCGAGCGGTCGAGGTACGAGCGTCCCAGGAGCTGATAGCCGCCGCAAACAGCCAGAAGCGCGGCTCCCTCCCGTAGTGCGTCTTCGAGACCCTCGGCATGTCCGGCCAGGTCCGGCGCGATCAGGGCCTGCTCGCGGTCCTGTCCGCCGCCGATGTAGAGCAGGTCGTAGGCGGCCGGATCGAGGGCTTGCCCCGGGCCGATCCCGCAGACCTCGAGGTCGATCCCGCGCCATCCGGCCCGGCGTGCGAGGACTGCGATGTTGCCGCGGTCGGCATAGATGTTCAGGTGGTCCGGATAGAGATGTCCGACGACGACCTTCACGCCGCTCTTTCCCAGTACGGCCGCACGAGGCCTCGATCTCCGACGATTTTCCTGAACGCGAGCATGGCGGTGTACGTCGGCAGGACCGCCAACTCTCCGCCCGGCCCCGTCAGC
>DASQGA010000254.1:0-1870 GCA_035632855.1 Gaiellaceae bacterium
GGGAGGATCGGGCGCGCCGTCACCGAGCGCGCCCTTGCACTTGGCATGGAGGTCTGGGCGACCGACCCGGTCGTCGGAGCCGACGCGATCCGAGCGACCGGCGCGCGGCCTGCGGGCCTGGACGAGCTGCTGGCGGCGTGCGGTGCTGTAACGCTCCACGTTCCACTCACTCCGTCCACCCGGCACCTGATCGGGAGGCGGGAGCTCGGACTCATGCCGGCGGGCGCGTTCCTCGTCAACACCGCCCGCGCCGACCTGGTCGACATGGGCGCCCTGGCGGAGGCGCTCCGCTCCGGCCGGCTCGGCGGCGCGGCCTTCGACGTCCTCCCGGAAGAGCCGCCCGCAAGCCTCCCGGACGCGCCTCGTCTCGTCCTCACCCCGCACACCGCCTGGTACAGCCAGGCGACCGAGCGCGAGGTCTACCGGCGCCCGGCCTTCGCCGTCCTGGACGTCCTCGAGGGGCGGGAGCCCCGTGACGCAGTGGTGGCACCGTGACCCCGATCCTCGCTCCGGACGCAAATGCAGGAAGCGTCGCGCTCGTCACCGGGGGCGGTACCGGGATCGGCCGGGCGACCGCGCTCGAGCTGGCACGGACGGGCGCCCTCGTCGCGATCTGCGGGCGGCGACCCGAGCCGCTCGCCGCCGTTGCGCACGAGATCGAAGCGCTCGGCGGAGAGTGCCTCGCACTCCCAACTGATGTCCGCGAGCCGGATCAGGTCGAGGCACTCGTCACCGGGGCGCTCGAGCGCTTCGGGAGGATCGACGTTGTGGTCAACAACGCCGGCGGCCAGTTCATTGCACCGGCGGAGGAGATCTCTGCCGGCGGCTGGCGGGCCGTCCACCGGCTCGCTGTCGATGCCGCCTGGAACGTGACCCGCGAGGTCGCCACCCGCTCCATGATTCCGAACCGTCGAGGGGTCGTGGTCTTCGTTGGCTTCAGCCCTCGGCGCGGCGTGCCGGGCATGGCTCACGCGGCCGCAGCCCGGGCCGCGGTCGAGAACCTGGCCAGCGGTCTGGCCTCCGAGTGGAGCCGATACGGGATCCGCGCGGTGTGCGTCTCGCCGGGAACGATCATGAGCGAGGGTCTCGAGGGCTACGGCACCGAGCGGATCGCGCAATGGGAAGAGGGCATTCCTCTGGGCCGCCTCGGCCGGCCGGAGGAGGTTGCTTCGGTGATCGCTTTCCTCGCTTCCGAGGGCGGCTCGTACGTGACCGGCTCGACGGTGGTGGTGGACGGAGGGGCGGATGCGTGGGGGCACGCGTTTCCGCCTCCACGCTCCTGAAACGAGTTCTACATACGCTTCAGCCCATGCCGACCGTATCGAGGCTGTCGACCGCTCCCGTCAAGGGCTCCGCGCTCCACCACCCCGAGGAGATCCGGCTCGAGCGGGACGGAGTGCCTGGAAACCGCGAGTTCTTCCTCGTAGATCCCGAGGGCCGCCTATTCGGCGTCACGAGGCACGGGCCGCTCGTGCAGGTGCGAAGCGAGTACGAGACCGACCCGGACCGCCTGACGCTTCGCTTCCCGGACGGGAGGGTCGTCGAGAACGCCGTCCGGCTAGGCGATGAGAGGGTGCGGGTGGATTTCTGGGGCCGGCCGGTGGATGCCCAGCTCGTCCTCGGCCCGTTCAGCGAGGCCTACAGCGCCTACCTCGGGAAGCCGGTGCAGCTCGTCCGGCCGTCCGCCCGGGGTGGCGCGTTCGACACGCACGTTGTGACGCTTCTGTCGGAGGCCTCCGTCGCGGAGCTCGGACGCCAGGCGGGCGCCAACGGCGACGTGGACGGACGCCGGTTCCGGATGCTCCTGACACTCGCGGGCTGCGCGCCGCACGAGGAGGACACCTGGGACGGGCGCCGATTTCGGGTGGGC
>DASQGA010000255.1:0-2641 GCA_035632855.1 Gaiellaceae bacterium
GGCGCTCGGATCCGGACTCGGGCTCTCGATCGCGCAGTCCTACGCGCGTGCACACGGGGGCGATCTTCTCTACGGAGCGGCGAGCCCGAGCGGCGCTCGCTTCGAGCTCGTGCTGCCCGTGGGCTAAGAACTCGATTCACAATGAAGCACTGTGCCGCCGGGCCACGCTGGACGGCGCGATGCGTCGTCCTCAGTCGCGCCCATATCTCATTCGATATGAGCACTCCCTGCGTCCTAGCCTCACAACGACCATCGCACCCCGGCGACGAGGCCCCATCATGAATCGAGTTCTAGGCCACAGACCCTTCCTGTATAACTTTCCTAAATGAAGCTACGGACGGCCGACCCGTACCGGGACCTCGATGTGATCGACGCGCGGGCGCCGCGATTCAACCAAGCGGTCATCGGCTCGCTCGCGCTCGTCTCGTTCCTCACCGGCTGGTGGCCGCTGCTCGCCATCCTCGCGACGCAGCTCGCAATCGGCCTGAGCTTCGGCCGGCGGTATTGCCTCCCGTGCCTCGCTTACTTCGAGCTCGTCCAGCCGCTCCTGGGAGAGGGGCCGGTCGAGGACTCTCGCCCGCCGCGCTTCGCCAACCTCGTGGGTACGGTCGTCCTCGGTCTCGCCACATTTGCTCACGCAGTCGGCATCGCCTGGCTCGGGTGGACGTTGGCGCTCCTGGTCGCGGGGCTCGCGTTGCTCGCCGCCGCAACAGGCCTCTGCGCCGGCTGTGAGCTCTACCGGCTGTCGGCGCGCATCCGCGGAGTCAGGTCACATCGGCTCGAGCGGATCGAGCTCGCCGACCTCGGGACGAAGCCGAACGGCAATGTCGTCGTCCAGTTCACGCACCCTCTCTGCAGCGCTTGCGCACAGCTCGAGCGGCGCCTCCGCACCGAAGGCCGCGAGGTGCTGACGGTGGACGTCTCGAGACGGCCGGAGCTGGCTCGCAAGTACGGAATCGGAATCGTTCCGACCGCGGTCGCCGTCACAGCGAGCGGCCGGATTACGGCGCGTCTGGCGGGATGACCGGGAGCCCGGCCGCGACCTGCCTGCTGCCGCCCGCCTCGTAGATCACATCGACCGAATCGTGCTTCCGGTACGTGCCCGCGATCCCGAGGAAGATGCTGGCCCAGCGGATGGGGCCGAGCTTGCCCTCCTGAGCGAGCGGCTTCGTGAACTCCAGCACGCGCCCGCGCAAGACATAGTCGTTCGCGGGCGTCTGCAGCACGCCGTTCACGTACACCTCGAGCGGCTTCGCGACGTAGTCGGGCAGTGGAACAGTCCAGGCTTCGGCCACCGAAGCGCCGAAGCCTAGACTGTCTTCCCCCTCGCGCTGAGCACCATCTCTCTCGCCAAACACCCCAAAAGAGGTACTCACCCTCATGCGCACTCAACCACAGGAGGGGTAAACCTGAATCCCTCCTTCGAGTGAATCGCCTCTATGTAGCCGGGTCTCCGGGGTGCCCATAGAATCCTGGCGCCTTGGGTCGGAAGCGCGGAGCATTGCTCGCCCTCGTTTGCCTAGTGCTGGCATGGCCGGTAGCGGCCCTCGCAGGGAACGGCGGTCTCGCGCCCCCGGAATCCTCGACCGAGAGCGGGGACACGATTCGGTTCATCTACTGGGTGGTCGTGGCGGCCTGCGCGGTCGTCTTCCTTCTGATCGAGACGGCGCTCATCCTGTTCGTCATCCGCTTCCGCCGCCGGCGGGACACCCCCGAAGACGTCGAGGGGCCTCAGATCCACGGAAACACTCGGCTCGAGATTCTCTGGACCGCGATTCCCTCCCTGGCGCTGGTAGCGCTCGCGATCTTCACGATCGTGAAGACGCCAGACGTGCTCGCGAACCCGAGCGGACAGGCGGCGAGCGACGCGACCGAGATCCGGGTCGACGGCCACCAGTTCTACTGGCAGTACACGTATCCCAACGGGGCGGTCTCGTTCGACACCCTCTACCTCCCGGTCGGGAAGACGGCCTCGCTCGAGCTCCACTCGAAGGACGTGAACCACAGCTGGTGGGTGCCTGAGCTGACCGGCAAGCTGGATGCGATCCCGGGGCACCCGAACACGCTCGATTTCGAACCCCGCCGGACGGGCACCTACGAGAACGGCAAGTGCGCCGAGTTCTGCGGGATCCAGCACGCGGTCATGAGCACGACCGTCCGCGTCGTCTCCGAAGGCGAGTACCGGGCCTGGCTCGAGGACAACGCCCCCAGCGACTCCGAGGAGGCCCTCGTTGCGCTCGGCGAGCAAGAATGGACCGCCAGCTGCGCCAAGTGCCACGGGCTCGACGGCTCCGGCGACATCGGTCCATCGATCCAGGGCAACGGGACCTTGCTCAACCGCAGCGGCTTGAAGCGGCTGCTCCTGAACGGCCAGAACGAAGCGACCATCGCCAGCTTCATGCCGCCGGTGGGTGCCGGCTGGTCGGAGCGCCAGTTCGACGCGCTCATCGCCTATGTCAAGTCGAACCAGACTCTCTCGACCTCGCCGGGCCAGGGAGGCCAGAGTGGCGGTTAGGACCGAGAGCATCGCCCCAACCTGGAAGCAGGGCGCGGTCACGAGCTGGCTGACGACCGTCGACCACAAGCGCATCGGGATCCTCTACATCGTCACCGCCTACGTCTTCTTCTTCGCGGGCGGTGT
>DASQGA010000256.1:0-1997 GCA_035632855.1 Gaiellaceae bacterium
GAAGTGCGGCCATGACCGCCGCGGTCGCGTGCGACCCACGTACTTGGGGAGCCCGAGCTGCGTCGGTCGCAGGCTCGCTACGACCGGCCGCGGCGGCGAGACCGAGCCGCTCTGCGGATCGGGTAGCGGTCGCCCGCCGCGAAGAAGAGCCGGATGTGCCACGACCTGGACTCCGGATGCTCCTCTGTGCAGTAGGCATCCCGGTGGGCGTACGGACGCCGGGCCTTTCCCGCTCAGGGAGCCGAACCGCGCTCGACGGGGAGATAGCCGTGGAAGTCGAGGCGGCATCTCCAGCCGCCGGTACGTGGGCGGTGGTGGCTAGCGGATGGCCGCCAGAGGGGCTCTGCCCGCCCTCAGGCTCTGGTGCGGGCGCTTGGGCCTCCGAAGACCTCTGGTCGGAAGCGGGCTCCGCTTGCTCCGCCGCGGTGCTCTCTGAGGGCGTGGGCTCGGGGTCGGCCTCGACGTCCGCACCGGTCTCGGCAGCCGAGATCCTGGGCGGCAGGAAGCTCTCGGGATCCAGATAGCCGCCAGCGTCCGCAGCCTGGCGAATGCCAAGGTGCACGTAGGGCTCGGCCAGCTCGCTCGTCCCGCTCGACCCGAGCGTGCCAACCCGGGCGCCCTCGGCGACGGACGCGCCCTTGACCGCCACGATGGCCCCGAGATGGAGGAGTGTTACCGCAAAGCCATCGGGCGTCCGAATCGTGACCGTGCGGCCGCCGCCGGGCACCGTGCCGGCGAACGTGACGCTGCCCGCCGCAGGGGCGAGCACAGACTCTCCTGCGGACCCGCCCACGTCGACTCCGCGATGCTGACCCGCCGCGTACGGGTCGCCTTCGTAGCTGAAGCGCTGTAGTACCGGCCCACTCGCAGGCCAAGTCCAGGCGTGCGCGGGCGACGCGCCGGCCAGGAACGCGAGGAGGACCGGCAGCAGCAAGCCGCGCTTGCCCATGCCGTCACCTCCGTTGTCTCATTCGTAAACAGACAGGAGGATAGCGCTGTCCGATGCAGTTGTCAAGATAGGCGACATGACGAATGCGGATCGGCTCGAATGCGCCCGGCTGTACGGTGTGATCCCGTGCCAGCTTCACGCGAAAAAGCGTCCCTCGGCGCGCACGCCGAATGACGACGGCGCCTCTCCTGATCCTCGGCGTTCGCCGGTCGGGCACCACGCTTCTTCGTGTCATGCTCGACCGAAACCCGGAGCTCGCGGTGCCGGACGAGTCTTACTTCATCCCGCAGCTCGCGGACCGGCATGCGGGCAGGATCGACCCGGAGCCGTTCGTCGACGATCTGCGACGCCTCCCGACCCTGCTCGAGTGGGGTGTCGACGCGGAGGACGTCCGCCGCCGTCTTCGCCCCGGCCTGCGGGTCGGCGAGGCGATCGGGGCGGTCTACGAAAGCTACGCGGCCGCGCAGGGAAAGCCGCGCTGGGGCGACAAGACGCCGATGTACATGCGGCATCTACGGCTTCTCGAACGCCTCTTTCCCGAGGCCAGGTACGTCCACCTGATCAGGGACGGCCGCGATGCCGCCATGTCGTTCCTCCAGATGCCCGACGGCGTCGTGACGAAGACGTGGGCGCATCCGACCAGCGCCGCCGACTTCGCCTGCCAGTGGCGGACCGAGGTCGAGGCGGCCCAGGCCCTGGGCCGTCGGGTGGGGGCCAGCCGTTACCTGGAGGTGCGCTACGAGGATCTCGTTGAGACTCCGCAGCGGCAGCTCGAGCGAATCACCGAGTTCGCGGGGCTCTCCTACGACCCTGCGATGCTTGGCTACGCAGGCCAGGTCGACCTCACTGGCAAGCCGCACCAGCAGAGCCTTGGTCGCCCGCCGACACCTGGACTCCGGAACTGGCGCCGGGACCTCGCTGCGGACGACGTTCAGGGCTTCGAGGCCGTGGCCGGCGAGCTTCTGCAAAGCCTCGGCTACGAGCTTGCGACCTCCGGGAAGCCGACGGCGGTCTCGAGGGCGAAGCTCGCCACCTATCGCGCTCGGAC
>DASQGA010000257.1:0-3192 GCA_035632855.1 Gaiellaceae bacterium
CTCCTCTCGGTCACGCGGGCGAGCAGGGCGACTCCGGGCACGGCGAGGAGCGCGAACCACGCGAGGCCCTTCCAGAGGTGCCTGCGCCCAACGTGCGCGAGCTCGTGCGCCGCCACCGCCAGTACCTCGCCACGCGGAAACCGGCCGTCGAGAATCGTGTCGTAGAGGACGACGCGCCTGGTCGGCCCGATCCCGGCGACGTACGCGTTCGCCGTGGTCGTGCGCCGGCTGGCGTCGGCCACCTCCACTTTGTCGATATCGACGCCTTCCCGGGCCGCAAGACGCTCGATCTCCCGCGCCAGATCGCGGTCCGCGAGCGGCTGGAACCGGTTCGTCAGCGGCTGGACGACGAGCGGCTGGAGCACGACGAAGAGGACGGCGAGGCTCACGAGTGCGGGCGCGCCTGCCAGCCACCAGCGAGACCCGAGCCGCCGCGCGAGCGCCATCACGCCCGCAACGGCGATGGCAACGAGGACGGCCCGGATCCCGAGCTGGGTTGCCCGGTCGGCGAGCCAGCCTCCGTAGCCCTGGCGGGAGAGGCCGTAGCGGCGCCCCCACCAGTGGCCGACAGCGGCGAGAGGCAGCCCGGCGAACCAGACCGCGAGCACCGCGGCAAGCCCGACTCCCACCCCGGTTCGCACGGCTCCCCGGGCGACCCGGCGCATGCGGGCGGCGAGAGAGCCCGCGAACACCACGAAAAGCCCGAGGACAGCGATCTCCAGGGCCAGTGACCCCAGCAAGAGCCCTCTGGTGACACGCCGGTACTCGTCGATTCGCTCGAGCTGGCCGGCTTCGAAGAACGCCTCCGATTCCAGCGGCGGGAGCTCGAGCGGAGGCACGTTCGTCCGCCACAGCAGGGCTCCCGCCACGATCCACACGGCGAGAGCCATGGCGGCCACGAAGGCCTTCGCTAAGGTTGCGCGCCTCTCGTGCGCATCGCCGTCCTGTCTGACATCCACGGAAATCTCCACGCCCTCGACGCCGTGCTCGAGGCGATCGACGCCGAGCCGTTCGACGAGCTCTGGTTCCTCGGTGACCTCGTAGGGTACGGCCCCCGCCCCAATCGTTGCCACGCGCGGGTCGCCGAACGGCTGGACGTCGCGCTCGTCGGGAACCACGACCTGGCTGCGCTCGGCGAGCTCGACCTCGACTTCTTCCAGCCGGACGCCGCGCTCTCGGCCCGGTGGACCAGCAGCGTGCTCGAGCCTGAGACGACTAGCTTCCTGTCGGCGCTCAGCCCCTCCGGTACACGCCCTGGCGCAGAGCTCTACCACGCCAGTCCGCGAGACCCCGTGTGGGAGTACGTGCTCTCCCCCGCGGTCGCGCTGGCCGCGCTCGAGGCGACCGAGGCGCCCGTGATCCTGGTCGGGCACAGCCACGTCCCGCTCGCGCTCAGCCTCGACGGCGACCGGGCCGAGGGCGACCACGCGCCCGCCGGTACGGAGGTCGACCTCGGTGACCGGCGCTGGCTACTGAACCCTGGCTCGGTCGGTCAGCCGAGGGACGGGGACGCACGCGCCGCCTGGCTCGCGCTCGACCTCGGCGCCGGCCGGGCCAGCTTCAAGCGGGTCGCGTATCCAGTCGAGCGCACCCAGGCGGAGATTCGTGAGCGGGGCCTGCCGGAGACCCTGGCTGCTCGTCTCGAACACGGCGTGTAGCCGATCGCCAGCTAGCGAGCCGGTCCGACGGAGCGAAGCGCCGGGAACAGGCGGACGAGCCCCGGCCAGCGCGCGTCGAGGGCCGCCTGCCCTGCGCCATCGGGGTCGGCCACGACCTCGATCTCGATCACCGGCTCGACTCCACCCGAGCTCGACCCCAGCATCTGGAGTCCCAGCTCGCCGGTCACGTAAGTCTCGGCCTGGGCGCGGATCCGGTTCAGCTCCCTCTTCGTCGGGCCCTCCGCCTCGACGACGCAGAGCGGCCCCAGCCAGCGCTTTCGGATCTCCGCGTCGTGGCCCTTAGTGTCGCCGGTAAAGACCGCGTTGAAGATCACCGGACTGAACTCCGCGAGTCCCGGGTCGAGGTGCGTGACCCACGAGTTCACGATGTCTGGTTGAGACTCGGCGTACGCGCTCGCGCCGCGGACGTCCTCCTGGGTCGCCCCCTTCGGATCGGGCACGACCCAACCGCCCGCAGGCTCTTGACACGGGCTCGAGAAGTCGACCTCGCTCCCGGAACGGGATGGATCGTCCTCGTACGGCCCCACTTCGGTCACCGTGAACGTTTCGCCGTCGTAGGTCCCGACGACGTGGTACTGACCCCAGGACGTCCCGCTCGCCGTCTCCTCGCCCTCGACCGTGTCCCAGTTCCAGTTCGCAATCGGCACGTCGCCGCACTGGGGCGGGTACGACATGGCCATCGCGCCGAGGCACAGCATCGGCCCGTGCTTCGGAAAACTCCCGGCGCGTTGCTCGAGCACCGTCAGGTCGGCCTCGTAGACCGGAACGGGAGCGGGCGCGGGAGGCGAGCCGCCTTCCGAATCGCCCGGATCGCCCGGTTCGCCCGCCCCGCACGCAACGAGCACGAGGACAAGCAGAGCTACCGGGACGGCTAGAACGAGCTTCCGCATGCCCTCTCTGACCGTTCCCGAGCCCGGAAAGTTCCGGGGCTCGCAGAGTTCCTTAGAGCCGGGCTGCGTCCTGGCTGTCGGCGTATTCGGTGATGCCCTCGCGCGCCAGGGCGACCTGTACTTCCTCCCGCGCCTTGTAGATCCGCCATTTCACCGTCGAGAGCGTGATCTCGAGGGAGTCGCCGATCTCCATGTAGGAGAGACCGACCACGTCCCTGAGCAGGAGCGCCATCTTCAGGTCGGGGTTCAGCTTCGCGACGGCGCGCCAGACGGCGTCGATCGCTTCGATCCGCTCGAACGGCTGGTCGACCACGTCGAGCTGCGGCATGTCGTCGAGCGTCACCGCGGACTGCGGCTTCCGCTCGCGGGCGCGCAGTTCGTCGAGGACGCGGTTCTTGGCGACCTGGAAGAGCCACGTCGTGAAGCGGCAGCGCAGCGAGAAGCCGGCGAGCCCCTGGTAGATCCTGAGGAAGATGTCCTGGGTGAGGTCCTCGGCGAGCGCACGGTCGCCGACCATCCGGAACACGTAGTTGTAGATCGGGACCTCGTAGGCCCGATGGATGATCGAGAAAGCTCGCTTGTCGCCCGCTTGTGCCTTACGGAGGATTGCCAGGTCGGGCTGC
>DASQGA010000258.1:0-3698 GCA_035632855.1 Gaiellaceae bacterium
GAGCTCCTTCCGCGTGCCCGCGTCCACGAGCTCGATCGCGCGGCCTCCGGAGACGAAGCGGCCGATCTCGTCCAGCGGGCGCTGCGTCGCCGAGAGGGCGATCCGCTGCATGGGCTTGGCGACGAGACGCTCCAGGCGCTCCAGGCTCAACGCGAGGTGAGCTCCTCGTTTCGTGCCGGCGACCGCGTGCACCTCGTCGAGGATCAAGAACCTGACCGTGCGGAGCATCTCGTGAGCCTGGGAGGTCAGCATGAGGAAGAGCGACTCCGGGGTCGTGATGAGGATGTCCGGAGGCTTGCGCTGCATCGCCGCTCGCTCCTTCGGCGGAGTGTCGCCCGTGCGAACCGCGACCCCGAGCGGGGAGCCGATCCCAGCGAGCGGGCCCCGCAGGTTTCGCTCGACGTCGTAGTTGAGCGCCTTGAGAGGGCTGACGTAGAGCACCTGCACGCCCTCGCCGGGTCTTGCCTGGTCGAGCCCCCAGAGGAACGCGGCGAGCGTCTTCCCAGAGCCTGTGGGCGCCTGAATGAGCGTGTGCGCCCCGGAGGCGATCGCGGGCCAGCCGAGAGCCTGGGCAGGGGTGGGCGCGTCGAAGGTCTGCTCGAACCAGGACCGAACCGCAGGCGAGAACTGAGCGAGTGGCTTCATAGAGCCAGCGTACCCCTGTGAGCTCGGCCTGCGAGGCACCTCGAACGAGTTTCCTGCGGGCCCGCCAACCGGTTCCTTCTGGGCCGGTCACGCGGTTACTCGCGCGCGCGCCCGGGATAGGTGCACCCAGCCTCCTCCCCGGTCTCGAGCGTATCCCGGTGGGGCGCGCACGTGCCAGACGAACCAAGACGAATCCGTGCCGAAGCGGTGACGGTTCTGACCGCCGTAGAATTCGGCCATGGCGACAACTCGACCCGAACGCCTGCACTTCACGGAGAACGACGAGGCGGACGAGCTTCTCGCACGGGACCCTCTGGCACTCCTGATCGGTTTCGTCCTCGATCAGCAGGTGCCCGTGCAGAAGGCTTTTTCCTCCCCGCTCGTCCTTCGGTCACGGCTGGGCGGGCTCGACGCGCATGCGATTGCACAGATGGATCCGGCCGAGCTCGAGCGCGTCTTCCGCGAGCGCCCAGCCCTGCACAGGTTTCCAGGCTCGATGGCGGCGCGTACCCGAGAGCTCTGCGCGACGCTCGCCCGTGACTACGACGGCGATCCGGAGCGCACCTGGGCCGACGCCGCCGACGCCGGCGAGCTGGAGGCGAGGCTCCTCGCCCTGCCTGGGATCGGCCCCATGAAAGCCAAGACGCTCATGGCCGTTCTGGCCAAGCAATTCGGTGTCCGCCCGCCAGGCTGGGAAGCGCGCATGCCGCGGCACCCGACGCTCGGGGACGTGGACTCGACGGAGGCACTCCTGGCCTATCAGGCGCAGAAGCGAGCTCACAAGGCTGCGCGGCGGGCCGAAGCAGCAGCCTCGCAATCCGAATCGCCTCCACCCCGCTAATCCCGGGCAAGCGATACGGGAGGTTCTATGCCTACAAGGTCGATACTCGCCGGGGTCGCCGCGCTTGCAGTGATCACGCTCGCCGGGGCGGGCTGCGGTGGGAGTGAGAACGGGAGCTCGGGTGATACCGGTGCGGGCTCAGGGGGCGACGCCAAGACGGTCACGGTCAACCTCGACGAGCAGAATGGCTCCGGGGAATCCGGGACGGCGACGCTGGCCTCGGAAGGCTCGAGCACCAAGGTCGTACTCGAGCTCGAGGACCCCGCCTCGCCCGACCCGCAGCCTGCGCACATCCACGCCGGAACGTGCTCGGAGCTCGACCCGAACCCCGCCTATCCGCTCACGAACGCCGAGGGCGGGAACTCCGAGACGACCGTGAACGTGTCGCTCGACGAGCTGACCGGCGGCGACTTCGCGATCAACGTCCACAAGTCGGAGCCGGAGGTCGAAACCTACGTTTCCTGCGGCAACATCGGCGAAGGAGATGACTCGGGCAGCGGTTCCGGGGGAGGCTACGGCTACTAGATGGTTGATCGGTATGGCGTGCCCGCGGGGGCGGGCCAGACCAAGCCAGGGCGTGCCATCGCCCGCAGGCAAGGCTAGAAGCCTTGACAAGGGCGAGGGTGCGGCCTGGCGCCGTGTCTGGGCCGGCATCCGGGGGTGTGGTAATTGCCGATCAACCATCTATGGGCCTGACGAATCCCCCTCACGAGACTTCGGCAAGGAGCGACGAGCGATTCTCGCGCGCCATCTCACGGGCGATGACGAGGCGCTGGATCTCGCTCGTCCCCTCGTAGATCTGTGTGATCTTCGCGTCCCGCATCATCCGCTCGACCGGATACTCCCGCATGTACCCGTAGCCGCCGAGCACCTGTACGGCCTCCGTCGTGACCTCCATCGCGGTGTCGGCGCAGAAGAGCTTCGCCTCGGCGGACGCCTTCGTCAGCTCAGGGCCTTCGACGCCCTCGTCGATCAACAGGCCGACCTTGTAGAGCAGCCCACGCGCCGCGTTGCAGCGCGTCTCCATGTCGGCGAGCTTGGCCGCCACGAGCTGGTGCTCGACGATCGGCGTCCCCATGGTCTCCCGGCTCATCGCATAGGCGAGCGCATAGTCGGTGGAGCCCTGTGCGAGCCCCAGTGCCTGCGCGGCGATCCCGGGCCGCGACCGGTCGAGCACGCGCATCGCGATCCGAAAGCCCTCGCCCTCCTCGCCGAGCAGGTTGGCGGCCGGCACCTGGCACCCGTCGAAGAAGATCTCGCCAGTCGTCGAGCCCTTGATGCCCATCTTCGGCTCGATCCGGCCGACCGAGAAGCCGGGCGCTTCGGCTTCCACGAGGAACGCGGAGATGCCTGCGTGACCGGCGGCGGGATTGGTCTTCGCGAAGACCGTGTACAGAGCGGCCACGCCGGCGTTCGTGATGAAGCGCTTGGAGCCGTTCAGGACGTAGACGTCGCCTTCGAGCCTCGCCTCCGACCTCATCGCGGCCGCGTCCGAGCCCGAGCCCGGCTCGGTCAGCGCGTAGGCGGCCAGCCACTCGCCACTCGCGAGCCGCGGAAGGTAGCTGTCCTTCAGCTCGTCGGTACCGGCCAGCTTCAGCGCCAGCGAGCCGAGCTCCTGGACGGCCAGGACGAGGCCGGTGGTCGCACAGACCTTCGAGATCTCCTCGATGGCGACGAGCAGCATGAGAACGCCCGTGCCCGAGCCTCCGTGCCGTTCCTCGAAAGGGAGTCCGAAGATGTCGTGCTCGCGGAAGAGCTCGACCAGGTCCCACGGGAACTCGGCCGTGGCGTCGATCTCCGCCGCCCGGGGCGCGATCCGCTCTCGGGCGAGGGTCCGGACGAGCTCGCGGACCTCGCGCTGCTCGTCAGAAAGAGGATCCGCCCCCACGGCCGGATGTTAGCCGGGCGCTAGCGTGGCACCACCCAGCCCTCGACCCGCGGAAACGCGGCACCGGGGGCGCCGGGGCCGAACTCGGCCGTGATGTTCCCGACGGCGTCGATCCGCCGGACGCCGCCGGGGATCTCCAGGAAGACCCACTGGTCGGCGGAGGGCCAGGAGACCAAAAGCCACCCGCGGTCCGGCGACCAAGTGAGCTTCGTGAACCGGCCGAGGCCGCTGAAGCGCTCGATCGAACCGACGAAGACGCTGCTCTTCCCGGTCTTCTTCTCGTACACGGTGTTCGTGATCTTCCGGGTGCCCGGCTTGAAGGTT
>DASQGA010000259.1:0-2249 GCA_035632855.1 Gaiellaceae bacterium
AGCTGCTCCACGGACGCTCCTACTCGGGTCGCTCGAACGTCAGCTGCGTCTTTCCGACGACGATCGAGTCCCCGTGCTTCAGGCGCTCCCGCTCGATGCGTTTCCCGTTCAGCTCGACTCCGTTCGTCGAGCCGAGGTCGACGAGCCAGTACGCGCCGTCCTCGGTGCGGATCTCGGCGTGACGGCGCGAGACGTTTGCGTCCTCCACGGTCAGATCGCAATCGCGGGAGCGGCCGATCACGAGCTGGCGCTTGTCCAGTGCGTGCTTGACGCCGTTCAGGACGACGGCAGGCGGCGTATGGGCGAGCCCGAGGCGGTCGGCCTCCTCGGCGCTGACGGCGGCGGTGTCAGGCGCCGGGCGGTAGATCTTGGTCTCGCCGGCCTCCGATGAGGCCGGTACGTCCGCCACAGGCGCGGGCGTGCTTGGAGCAGGCGGCGCCTGTGGGCTCGGCGCCTCACGCCGGGGCTGCCCCATCCTGGTTGCAATCCCGAACTCACCCACCTCGAGGTCTTCGTCCTCGTGCAGGACCACCCTGGGCGTCGACAGGAGCGCGTAGCCCTCACGACGGGCGTGCTCCGAGAGGTAGTCGGAAAGCTCGGTGATCAGGGACTCCTCGTAGCTCGAAAACTGCTCTCGGTCTGACGGCGAGAGATAGAGGAGGTACTCGTTCGGTACGTAGACGCGGGAAACGGAGACCGACTTGTTGTCGTCCATCTCCTTCGCGAGCTTCCTGGCGAGCTCGACCGGCTGGACGTGAGACTTGAAGGCACGTCCGAAGGCGCCCTCGATGAGGGATTCGATGCGGTGCTCGATGCTACGCAGGACACTCACCCGGCTCGGGCATTCTGCCCGACCCTGGTAGGTCAGGGTTGCGGTGCCCGCGCAGAGCAAGGAGGCCGGTTGCCGCCCAGACGAAGAGCGTTGTGGCGAGCGCGTGCGGGGGTGCTCCCGCGAAAGCCGCGGGCGCGAGGAGCGCACCGCCGAGGAAGGTGGCTCCCCACCCGGCGACCGCCCAGCGCCCGTGCGAGACCGCGAGGTCCGCGGACGCCGCCGCGAGCGCGACAACGACAGTCAGCACCGCGAGGGTCGGATGCGCCGTGAGGGCGCCGTAGAGCGTGGCGGTCACGTCCAGCGGCCCGGTCGAGCCGGCGACCGGAGCCGTCGAGCCCGGGGACTCTCCGGCGAATGGAAGTGGTCGGCCGGCGACCACTGCGACTGCGGCTGCAAGTGGGACGCAGGCGGCGGCGCCGAGGGCCCGCCGGATTCGGCCACGAGCGTCGAGGAGGGCTACCGGTAGGAGGGGAATCGCTCCGAATGGAGCGAGCAGGGGGGCAGCGACCGGGAGCAGGCTCCGCTCCGCGTCCCGGACGTGCAGGGCGAGCCAGGCGACTGCGAGCACCCCGTAAGCGATCGCGAGCCCGAGCGAGAGGTTCCCGAGCGGCAGAACGGGAGCGGCGAGGGCGACGGCGAGGCCGGCCACCGGCGAGCGGAGCGCCGTCAGACCGGCCAGGGCGGCGAGCACGATCGGCCACCCGCGCGGGAAGAAGGGCAGAAGCGTCGTCGCCCCGCCTGCGGCAATGGCCGCGAGCAACGCATGAGCGGCCCGCTCGCGCAGGGCCGAGCGCGAGGCGGCCGAGCGCGGGCGATGCACTCGAAGCTCGCCACCGGCCCGAAGGTCGACCGCCAGCCGCCTGGCGGGCGGGCGGCGCCGGGGCTCGACCGAGAGCATCGAGTCGATGGTCGCGCAGAGCTCGCGCGGCAAGTCCGGCCGCTCCGTGGCGAGCCGCGGCGCCCCGGCTGCGATCCGCCGGGCCGTCTCCACCGGCGATGTGGCCGCAAACGGGTGCCAGCCGGCGAGAGCCTCCCAGAGCATCACTCCGACGCCCCACACGTCGGCTGCGCCGCCCGCCGGCTTTCCTTCCAGCCGCTCGGGTGCGACGTAGGCGAGGGTGCCCGGGACGTCTCCGGTCGCTGTGAGGCCCTCGAGCTCGTCAAGGCGGGCCAGCCCGAAGTCGAGGAGCCGGGTCGAGACCTCGTCGCATTCCTCGACCATGACGTTGGCGGGCTTCACGTCGCGGTGGACGATTCCCTTCGCATGTGCGTGGGCCAGGGCGTCCAGCACCTGGGCGGCCACCTCGATCGCGGTCGCATCCTCGACCTGGCCGGCGCGGAGCGCCTCGCGAAGGTTCTTGCCGCGCACGTACTCGTAGGCGACGTAGACATGTCCGTCATCGCGGTGGAACGCAAG
>DASQGA010000260.1:0-2515 GCA_035632855.1 Gaiellaceae bacterium
GCGTCGGCGCCATCATGCTTTCCATCCGCGTCCCGGGCTCGAGCGGACCGACAACGAGGTCGACCTCGCCGAGCATGCTGTTCAGGTGGATGTCGTAGCCCGGGAGGAAGTCACCGGAGCCAAGGCCCAGGCTCGTCGTCAGCACGCAGGCGTTCCCCTGCCCGTCGACGGTCACGAGGTTCGTCGTGTGACCATCGGGCGGCATCTCTGCGAGCGCGGCGACGAGAGTGCTGACGCGCTCGGCCTCGGACAACCCTCTAAGCGGCCGCAGATCGGCGAGCGTCTCGACCACCCGGGCGAGCCCTGCCCGGGTTTCGATCCGGTAGTCGGCATGACGGCCCACCAACGGCTCGACCCACTCGGGTCGGTACGCCTTCAAGTCGGCTTTTGTGACGAGCCCGCCGCGGTCCTCCATGACATGGAGCAGCGCCTCGGCGAGGGCGCCCGTGTAGGCGCTCTCGGGCCCCTCCTCGGCCAGGAGAGCCAGAGCCCCTGCCAACCCGGGCTGCTCGAGCTTCTCGCCTGGCTCGAGGAGATGCCCGCCCGGGGAGTAGATCCGCGCCCCCTCGTGCATCGTCATCACGGGGGCGAGCATCGCCAGGCAGGCGGCGTGGGCGGGCGGCATCTCGACGCCCCCGGCCGCCAGGGCGATCGCGGGCTGAACGAGACGTGCCCAGGGCAGCCGCCCGTGGCGCCGGTGGAGCGCGCCGAGGCCTGCCGGGACACCGGGGACGGCGCAGGACGCGATTCCGACCGCGTAATGGACGAGCTCGGTTCCGAACGGTACCTCCAGCCGGACGAGCTCCGTCCCGCGAGCATTACCGTCCAGACCCGGAACGGTGACGAAGAAGTCCAGGAGCTCCGCACGACCTTCGGCGGCGTGCCACCAGAGCGCATGACCGCCGCCCGCCAGACCCGTCATGACCGTTTCGGCGACGCAGGAGGCGAGGCAGGCTCCGACGGCCGCGTCGGCTGCCGTCCCACCATCGAGGAGGATCTCCAGACCCGCCTCGGCGGTGGCTGGATGGCCCGCGGCAATCCCCGGCGTGAGGCCGTGGTTCGCTCGCCTTTTGCCCGCCAGAGAGCCGAAAGCGTCACCGGGCGAGCCAGGCACCTTTGCTAGCCTACGGCCAATGACTCTGACGAAGGAAGCGAAGCAAGAGGTCGTAGGCACATACGGAAAGAGCGACTCGGACACCGGGTCACCGGAGGTGCAGGTGGCGCTGCTCACGCAACGCATTACCTATCTCACCGAGCACCTGCGAACGCACAAGAAAGATCACCACTCGCGTCGAGGGCTTCTGAAGCTCGTCGGCCAGCGCCGCCGGCTTCTGAACTACCTTCAACGGAGAAACGTGGAGGGCTACCGAGACCTCATCAAGGAACTGGGCCTGCGCCGGTAGCGCCGGGCCGGCGGAGGGCGTCGGTGGAAGTTTGAGGGAGCCCCGACCCCGGGCCTGCCTCAAACCTCCGCCTCCGTCCTCCGCAAGAAGACAGGAGGCAGTATGAGTACGATCGAAACGTCCCAGGCCGCAGTGTCGGTCACAGTCGGACGCGAGGAAATCTCGTTCGAGACCGGCAAGCTGGCCAAGCAGGCGGGCGGCTCCGTCGTCGTGCGAGCCGGGGAGTGCATGGTGCTCGCGACGGCGCACGGACGCCCCGAGCCGCGTGAGGGAGCGGACTTCTTCCCGCTTACCGTCGACGTCGAGGAGCGGATGTACGCAGCCGGGAAGATCCCCGGCGGCTTCTTCAAGCGCGAGGGACGCCCGACCGAGAAGGCGATCCTGACGGCCCGCATGATCGACCGGCCGATCCGCCCGCTCTGGCCCAAGGGTTTCCGGAACGAGGTTCAGGTCATCTGCACGATCCTCTCGGCCGACCTCGTAACCGCGCACGACATCCTCTGCATCAACGGCGCCTCGGCTGCGCTCATGCTGTCGCCGCTGCCGTTCTTCGGGCCGGTCGGCGCCGTCCGCGTCGGCCAGATCGACGGGCAGCTCGTGATCAATCCGACGCTGCCCGAGTCGAGCGAGGAGTCGACCTTCGACCTGATCGTGGTCGGCACCAAGGACGGTCTGACGATGGTCGAGGCCGGCGCCGACGAGGTGACCGAAGAGGTGCTCCTCGAGGCGCTCGACCTGGCGCATACCGAGATCAAGAAGCTCTGCGAGGCGCAGGAGGACCTCCGCCGCCAGGCCGGCAAGGCCAAGTGGCTCGACAGCGATTTGACGGAAGAGCTCGAGGGGTCGCACGGCGACCGGATCCGAGCGCGGATTGCCGCCGAAGGCCTTCGCGAGGCCGCCGCGGCGGTCGACGAGCTCGTCGACGAGCTCTGCCCGCCGCTTTCGATGACTTCCACCGAGGAGGACATCGTCAAGCGGATGCAGGCCAAGTCCAGCTTCGGGCTCATCCTCGAGCGCGTGCGCCTGGAGGCCGTGATCGCACTGGTGCGCGAGCAGTTCGAGGGCGACCTGCGTGAGCTGACCGAGGCCGAGCAGGACTCGAAGGAGCTCAA
>DASQGA010000261.1:0-2945 GCA_035632855.1 Gaiellaceae bacterium
CGAGCTCGAGCCCAAGGTCTACGTCGTGCCCGAGGAGATCGACCGCGAGATCGCCCGCTTGAAACTGGAGACACTCGGCGTCGAGATCGACACCCTCACCGGGGAGCAGGAGAAGTACCTCGCTTCCTGGGACGAGGGCACCTGATGGTTGATCGGCAATTACCGCCCCCACGGATGGCGGCCCAGACACGGCGCCAGGCCGCACCCTCACCCTTGTCAAGGCTTCTAGCCTTGCCTGCGGACGATGGCACACCCTGGCTTGGTCTGACCCGTCCCCGCGGGCACGCCAATTACCGACCAACCATCTCGTAAAGGCTGCCAAGATGAAGGCGATGGTGATGGCGGCCGGGCTTGGCACTCGGCTTCGACCTCTCACCGACTTGCTGCCGAAGCCGATGATGCCGATTGCGAATCGGCCTGTCCTCCATCACTTGCTGAACCTGCTCCACAAGCACGACGTCCACGAGGTAGGGATCAACCTGCATGCGTTTCCGGAGCTGATCCAGAGCTACTTCGGCGACGGCTCGGATCTCGGGATGAAGATCCACTGGTCGCTGGAAAAGGAGCTGCTCGGCACCGCCGGCGGGACGAAGAAGCTCGAGGATCTATGGGGCGGCGAGGCGATCCTCGTCACCTCCGGAGACGGCCTGCACGACATCGACGTGACGGCGCTCCTGGGCCACCACAAGCGCATGGGCGCGCTCGCGACGCTCGCCGTGAAGCCCGTGCAGGACCCGTCGGCCTACGGCGTCGTGATCCTCGACCGCGACACCCGCGTGCGCGGCTTCCAGGAGAAGCCTCGCCCCGACGAGGCCCGTTCGAACCTGGCCAACTGCGGCGTCTACGTGATCGAGCCCGAGCTGCTCGACCGAATTCCGTCCGGTGAGCCGATGGACTTCGGCCAGGATCTATGGCCCATGCTCGTGGGCGCCAACGAGCCGCTGTACGCCTATACGACGATGGCCTACTGGAACGACGTCGGCGACCTCGACGAGCTCAGGAACTCCATCCTCGACGCCGTTCTGGGGCGGGTGAAGGTCGACCTGCCCGGAGAGGAGATCTCTCCGGGGCTTTGGATCAGCGAGGGTTGCCAGATCGATCCCACCGCCCGCATCGACGCCCCGGTCGTGCTCGGCCGGGAGGTAATCGTCGAGGCAGAGGCGCAAATCGTGGGCCCGGCTGCCATCGGCGCCGACTGCCACGTCGGGAAGAAGGCAGCGATCCGGCGAGCGGCGCTCCTGCCCGGCAGCGTCGTGCCGGACGAGGGGCTGGCGGTGGCCGGAATCTTCGGCGACGCCTCGAAGCTCGCCGACAGCATCCTCAGGTATCCGGGCCGGCGCGGCTCGTAACGCTTCCGACACGACTGGCGCGGAAGCTGCGCGCCACCGCGCTCTAGCCTGAGACGGCGTGCCGCTCCTCGATCTGCTCCTGCCGACGCGATGCGTCGTTTGCGGCCAGGGAGAAGAGGTGGTCTGCGCAGTGTGCCTCGGTGAGCTCCGGCGGATCCACGGGCCCATGTGCGCGCGATGCGGAGCACCCACCGCGTGGCCGGTCTCGCGCTGCTCTGAGTGCGCCGGGCGGCGCGTGGGCTTTGCGACCGCCAGGGCTGCGGTGGCCTACGACGAGCACACGCGCGCGCTCGTGGCTGCCTGGAAGGAGCGGGGACTGCGCTGCCTGACCGGGATCGCTGCCGACCTCGTTGCGGAGGTCGTGCGGCCTCCGCCCGTTCTCGCGCTTGCGCCCGTCCCGGCCGACCGCGACCGCACCCTCTGGCGTGGCCAGGGCTCCGCGGAAGCCCTCGCGCAGGCACTTGCGGAGCGCTGGCGCCTGCCATTCCTGGCGGGGCTCCGACGTGCGCGGCCGACGCCGAGACAGCGCGGGCTCGACCGCATTGCGCGCCGGAGGAACGTCCGCGAGGCCTTTGTCAGCCCGGGTCCAGTTCCGGCGCGGATCGGGCTCGTGGACGATGTCTACACGACCGGGGCGACCGTGCTGGCCGCCGCGACCGAGCTACGCCGAAGCGGCGCCCGAGAGGTTCACGTCGTCACCTTCGCGCGGGCGATCCGGCGCTGACCGCACTCGACTCTGCGATAGATTGACCCGGTCGAACCAGGAGGATCCGGTGAGGCTTCAGGTCAAGGGCAAGAACGTCGAAGTGACTCCTGCGCTCAAGGGCTATGCTCAGGAGAAACTTGGAAAGCTCGAGCGGCACTTGAACGACTCGGCCCGGCTCGAGCTCGAGCTCGCGGTCGAAAAGAACCCATCCATCTCTGAGAACCAGGTTGCGGAAGCGACGATCTGGACGAAGGGCCCGATTCTGCGTGCGACCGAGCGCTCGACCGACATGAAGGCGTCGATCGACCAGCTCGTTGACAAGCTCGAGCGTCAGGCGAGCCGCTACAAGGACAAGCGGCGCCGCTCCGCCTCCCGGGGGAACCACGACCGTGGCGAACACCCTCCCGCTGCGCCCGAAGAGGACGGGCCCGTGGTCGTGAAGGTCAAGCAGTTTCCGGTCAAGCCCATGGATCCTGAGGAAGCCGTCCTCCAGCTCGAGCTGATCGGCCACGACTTCTTCGTGTTTCAGAACGCGGAGACGAACGAGGTGAACGTCCTGTACCGGCGCCGCGACGGGAACTACGGCCTGATCGAGCCGCAACTCGGCTGAGCGAGTTCCACGATCCGAGGGCGTTTCGCTGGGTCGAGAGCGGCGTGTCGGGCCTTGCGCGCTCGCGCGAATGGGACGCGACCGCCGCAGCCGAGCTGCCGGAGCTGGCCGGGGAGGCGCTCACTGAAGTCGAGTTCCGGGCGTTCGAGGAGGCGGTCGTCGCCGGGGCCGGGGCTCCTCAGGAGCTCGTCGAGCGCCTCGCTGCGGTGCTCGACCGTGAGCTCGATCGCCCTTACATGGCCCAGGCCGTCCGCCGGGGGCCCAGCGAATGGATGGTCGG
>DASQGA010000262.1:0-4583 GCA_035632855.1 Gaiellaceae bacterium
TCCCTCGCTATGATCGGGTTACCACGGAAAGGAGGTGGTCCGATCTTGACAAAAGACTGTTCGGGCAGTGGAGGTACTCGCTCGTAGGGGCGTGACCCCGAGACCTACGGGGAACCGCCTAGCCAGCGTAGGGGGCTAATCGCTCCTGCGAATTCCAGGCGAGTTTCCGGTGAGGGGCCTTCGGGCCCCTCATCTTTTTTCGCGAGTTCCTAGGGCGCCGCGGCGCGCCGGAGCTGCTCGTCGAGGCCGATCGGGCGGATGCCGAAGGTCCCGACCGCCGGATCGATGTCTCCAACGTTGTCCGCGTCCTCGAGCATGGCCAGCTGGTCGCGGGTTACTGGCGGGCGGGGAAGCCGCTCAGCGAGGGCCGCTCCGGCGCGCATGAGGCCGATGGGGACGTGCAGGGTGGGGCGTCGCTTGCCGAGCGTCCGCTTGAGACGGTCGTAGAGCTCGTTCCAGGTCACCTGATCGGGACCACCCAGGTCGAAGGTCCTGTTCGCCGCTTCGTCGGCCGAAAGCGCGCGGGCGAAGAACGCGGCGACGTCGTCGACCCAGATCGGCTGGAGCCGCCTCGTTCCCGATCCGGGCACGGGGGTCACCGGGGAGTACTTGACCTGGCGCATGAAGATCGGCAGGACGCCGCCGTCCTTGCCGAACACGAAGCTCGGCCGGAAGATCACGTGCTCGATCCCCGACCCTTTGACGGTCTGCTCCATGTCCCACTTAGAGTGGTAATAGGGCACGAGGTCCTTCGACTCCTCCGTGGTACCGAGCGCGCTCATGAGCACGAATCGGCTCACTCCCGCCTCCTTGGCGGCTGTGACGAGGTCACGCGTCCCCTGGCTCATGACCCGCTCGAACTCCTTCGGCTTCCCGGCGATCAGTGCGATCAGGTGGACGACCGCGTCAGCGCCCTCCGTGGCGCGGCGGAGGCTTTCAGGGTCCGTTGCATCGCCCTGGATGAGCTCGCAGCACCAGGCCGAGAGCCTCCGGGCGGAGCTCGAAGAGGGGTCGCGAACGAGCGCGCGCACGGGCTTTTCCTCGGCCCGCAGCGCGTGGACGATCTTCGGGCCGACGAACCCGGTCCCACCCGTGACGAGGATCACGCCACCGCCTCCGCTGAACCGTCCTTGTAACACCGTGTTACTTGAACCGCGCGGAGCCGGTGGTTAGGAGCCATCTGATCCAGAGCTCCCGGTGGGCTGTCTAGCGGAACTTCGAGCCGAAGGCGAGAAGTTCTGCCAGTAGCGCGACGGCGTCGGACCTGCCTGGCCCTGGTACTTGGAGCCGAGGCCGTTCGCCCCGTAGGGCGTCTCGGCCGGCTCCGTGAGCTGGACGAAGGAGAGCTGGCCGATCTTCATCGCGTAGTAGATCGTGATCGGGAGGTTGGCCACGTTCGAGAGCTCGAGCGTGACGTGTCCGTCCCAGCCCGGATCGATGAAGCCTGCGGTCGAATGGATCAGCAGCCCCAGCCGGCCCAGGGAGCTCTTTCCTTCGAGACGTGCCACGAGGTCGTCCGGAAGCTTGACCCGCTCGAGTGTGGAGCCGAGAACAAACTCGCCCGGATGCAAGATGAAAGGCTCCGCCTCGCCGATCTCGACGAGCTCGGTGAGATCTTCCATCTCTTCCTTGACGTCGATGAACGGGTAGCGGGAGTTGCGAAAGACCCGGAAGAACCGGTCGACTCGCACGTCCAGGCTCGACGGCTGGAGGAGCGAGTCGTCGTAAGGATCGATCTCGATCCGGCCCTCCGAGAGCTGGCGCCGGATAGTTCGATCGGACAGGACCATGCCGAAGCAATCTATAAGCTCAGGCGCATGGCGACGACCCGATCGATTCAGGTGCGGACGGACATCCCGGGCCCTCGCAGCAAGGCAATCCTCGAGCGGAAGGAACGGGTCGTTGCGGACCCGCTCTCGATCTACCTTCCACTCGTGATTGCCGACGGAGACGGCGCCACGATCACCGACGTGGACGGCAATACGTTCATCGACTTCGCCGGTGGTGTCGGCTGCATGAACGTCGGCCACTCGAACCCGCGTGTGGTCGAGGCGGCGCAGGAGCAGATGGCCCGCTTCACGCACACGGACTTCACGATCGTCCCGTACGAGAACTACGTGCGTCTGGCCGAGCGCCTGGTCGCGCTGGCGCCCATCTCGGGGGAGATCCGCGTCGGCTTCTTCAACACGGGCGCCG
This sequence comes from Gaiellaceae bacterium, assembly GCA_035632855.1. GTDB lineage: Bacteria > Actinomycetota > Thermoleophilia > Gaiellales > Gaiellaceae > DASQGA01. Next base: position 2,197 of record DASQGA010000262.1, read on the forward strand.
AAGCGATCGAGAACGCGGTCAAGTTCGCGCGCTCGTACACCAAGCGTCCCGCGGTGATCGGATTCGACGGCGGCTTCCACGGCCGCACCCTCCTCGCGCTCAGCCTGACGTCCAAGACGCACCCGTACAAGGCGGGCCTTGGCCCCTTCGCCCCCGAGATCTATCGCGTGCCTTTCCCGAGCGACTATCGCGGCCCTGACACGGCCACGGCTCTCGCCGAGCTCGAGTCGGCCTTCCGCACCCGCGTGGCTGCCGAGGACGTCGCAGCGATCGTGCTCGAGCCGGTGCAGGGGGAAAACGGGTTCATCCCGGCACCCCCCGAGTTCACGCGCGGCCTTCGGAAGCTCTGCGACCAGCACGGCATCGTCCTCGTGGCGGACGAGGTGCAGACCGGTTTCTGCCGCACGGGCCGTGTTTTCGCAATGGAGCACTACGACGTCGAGCCGGACCTGATGGTGGTCGCCAAGTCGATCGCGGCCGGCATCCCCCTCTCGGGAGTGATCGGCCGCGCCGAGATCATGAACGCGCCCGCCGACTCCGCTGTCGGCGGCACCTACGTCGGGAACCCGGTCGCAATCGCGGCCGCCCATGCGGTCCTCGACACGATCGAGGAGGAGAGCCTGGCCGAGCGCGCGGTGGAGATTGGAGAGGCGCTTCGCGCGCGGATGGAGAGCTGGCTGGAGCGGTTCGACTTCGTCGGCGACGTACGCGGGTTGGGTGCGATGCTGGCGATCGAGCTCGTCAAGAGCGGGAGCTCCAAGGAACCGGACCCGGACCGTGCGACCGCGATCGTCGAAGCGGCGACCTCGCGCGGCCTCCTGCTCCTCAAGGCGGGCATCTTCTCGAACTGCATCCGCGTGCTCGTTCCGCTCGTGATCACGGACGAGCAGCTGAGCGAGGCGCTGGGCGTCTGGGAAGAGGCGCTGGAAGCCGCTTCCTAGGATGGTTGATCGGCAATTACCGCACCCGCGGATGGCGGCCCAGACGCGGCGCCAGGACGCACCCTCGCCCTTGTCAAGGCTTCTAGCCTTGCCTGCGGACGATGGCGCACCCTGGCTTGGTCTGGCCCGTCCCCGCGGGCACGCCAATTACCGACCAACCATCTAGGCGGGGTTTCGCTCCGAGTCGAGGGGCGAGGACAGCGGTGAGCATGGTCGGAGATCTGATCGCGGGCCGGTACGAGCTCCGAGAGCTCGCCGGGAGTGGCGGCATGTCGAGCGTCTACCGGGCGTACGACCGCCTGCTCGAGCGTTCGGTGGCGATCAAGGTGCTGCACGAGCAGTACTCGAAGGACGCCGAGTACGTCGAGCGCTTTCGCCGGGAGGCTCAGGCGATCGCCCGGCTCTCCCATCCCAACATCGTCACCGTGATCGATCGCGGCGAGCACGAGCAGTGCCAGTACATCGTCTTCGAGCACGTTCCAGGCGAGAATCTGAAGGAGGCCGTCCAGCGCCTCGGACCGCTCCCGGTGGGCCGCGCCCTCGCCCTCGCGCACCAGGCCGCGAGCGGGCTCGCATTCGCACACCAACACGGCGTCGTGCACCGCGACGTCAAGCCGCACAACGTGATGATCGACGCCGAGGGCACCGCGAAGGTGACCGACTTCGGCATCGCGCGGTCACTCGAGCGAGAGGATGGCATCACCCAGACCGGGGCGGTGCTCGGAACGAGCGACTACCTGGCGCCCGAGCAGGCCGCCGGGCACCGGGTCGACGCCTCCTCCGACCAGTACTCGCTCGGCGCCCTCCTCTATGAGCTCCTGACCGGAGACGTCCCCTACCCCGCTCCGAATGTCGTCACGGCTGCGATGCGACACATGAACGACCCTGTCCCGAGCGTCCGAGTGGCCCGGCCCGAGCTCTCCCCGCGCGTGGACGCCCTGGTCCGGCGGGCCATGGCCAAGAGACCGGAGGACAGGTATTCGACCACTGATGCGCTGGTCGAGGCGCTCCAGGCATGCATCCTCGAGGAGCGCCAGAAGGGAGCCACCGACGGAGGACAAACCGAGACCTTCCAGCGTCCCCGCGCGAGTCCGGCCAGGAGGCGGCCCGGTCGCCGGGGGCCTGGCGCGCGGTGGCTTGTCGCGGCTATCGGTCTCTTGCTGGTCGCCGCCGCAGTCTCGATCGGCGTCCTCTCGACGCGCGACGGCAACGGGCTTCCGCTAGTCGGGAACGACGAGAATGCCAACGCCGCCCCGGTGCGCATGCGGGCGTTGAGCGACTACGACCCTCCAGCCGGCGGCGGGGACGGCACCGAGCATCCGGAAGCCGTGCCGCGTGCTACTGACGGCGATCGTTCGACGTATTGGACGACGGAGAGCTACGGGGACTTCGGGTCGAAGGACGGAGTCGGGCTCGTGCTCGCGACGGCTCGGCCGGTCGCCCTCG
>DASQGA010000263.1:0-5503 GCA_035632855.1 Gaiellaceae bacterium
GTCGCGAAGGCGAGGTCGTCGTCGACCCAGCCGCCGCTTCCCTGGCGGACCGACTCGACGAATGAGGCCCGGATCATCGAGCGGATCTCCGGGCGGGCGAGCATTGCCTGGTCGGGGGCGGGAAGCTCCGAGGCAAGTGCGTCCAGAAGCTCATCCGGCTCGCTCCTGATCGTCTCGACTTGCGGATCGAGGAGGGCGGTGATCGCCTCTTCACCCTCCACGGCTGCGCCGAACTCCTCCAGGTTCACGTCGGCCATTCCCGCGAGGAAGTCGAAGGCCGGGTCGTCGGACGGCGCCGCACCGACGAGGACGGCGGCCCTGGTCACGCGACCGGCCAGGAGGGCGGCGCACGCGAGGGCGTGGGGTCCTCCGCCCGAGACGCCCATGAGCCCGAAGCGCTCCAGCCCAAGGTGGTCGGCCAGAGCCTCGGCAGAGATGGCCGCCGAGGCAACCCGGCGACCGCGCTCCCGGCCCGAGCGCCCGTATCCGGGCCGGTCGTACGCGATCCAGCGAATTCCCCGGTCGAGGTAGACCCGCTCGTCCGGATGGTGCTCGAGCCTGCTTCCGGGTGTGCCATGGTGGTAGAGGACGGGCGAGCCTTCCGGATCGCCGACCTCGCGGTAGGCGAGCTCGAGCCCGTCTGCCGTCGTGAACGTTCCTTCCTTCGCCACCGCTCGATCATGCCAGAGGCCATGGAAGAGCCCGGATCCGGGTTGCACTTGCGGTGTGTCCGGAACGGTGCCTAGACTCCGCGAGCGATGCCGATGTACGAGTTCGTGTGCATGACGTGCGAGAGTCACTACGAAGAGCTCTTGCGCGTCGACGACGCGGATCCGGGCTGCCCGGATTGCGGCTCCGAGAAGGTCAGACGCCAGTTCTCGGTGTTCGCTGCTCACGGCACCGCCGGGCAACCGAGCTTCGGCGGCACGGCTGGAGGCGGTTGTTGCGGCGGAGGCTGTGGCTGCGGCTGACCCGGCTTCTCTGGGGCTGACCCCCGCCGATCGCCGCGCGGCGCTCGAGGTCTATGCGACCGAGATCGCGCCCTGCACCCGCTGCCGACTGGCCGAAGGGCGGACGCAGGTGGTCTTCGGCACCGGCGACCCCGACGCCAACCTCATGTTCATCGGTGAGGCCCCCGGGTTCCACGAGGACAAGCAGGGGTTCCCGTTCGTCGGTCAGGCCGGGAAGCTACTGGACAAACTGCTCGGCGGAATCGGGCTCACTCGCGAGAACGTCTACATCGCGAACGTGATCAAGTGCCGCCCGCCGGGGAACCGCGATCCGCAGCCCGACGAGATCGAGGCGTGCGAGGCCCATCTCTTTCGACAGCTCGAGCTCGTCGAGCCACGGCTCGTCGCGACACTCGGTAACTTCGCGACGAAGCTCCTCACCGGGAAGCCACACGGGATCACGCGGGTACACGGGCGCCCGCAGGAGGCGACGGTCGGCGGGCGCACGGTGACGCTCTACCCGCTCTACCACCCGGCCGCTGCGCTGTATACGCCCGCCATGCTGCGAACCCTCGAGGAGGACTTCGCCCGTATCCCGGCTCTGATTGGGGAGGAGCCAGCGCCCGTCGCACAGGTAGTCAGCTTTCCGGTCGCGGCCGAGGCAGTCGCCACGACACCTCAGGAACAACTCGGGCTCTTCTAAGCTCCCTCGATGATTCAGCTCGAGTCGTCCTCGCCCGAGGAGACCGAGCGCATCGCAGCGGGCCTCGCCTCGGCGCTGCGCCCGGGGGATCTCGTCACTGTCGCCGGCGACCTCGGTGCCGGAAAGACCACGTTCGTGCGTGGGGCCTGCCGGGAGCTCGGGGTCGAAGGGCCTGTGACGAGCCCGACCTACACGATCGGCCATCGCTACGAGGGCCGCATCACCGTCTCTCACCTTGACCTCTACCGCTTCGAGCAAAGCGTGTCCGAGGACGACTGGGGTGACCTGGAGGGTTACTTTGAGGACGCCGTCGTGTTCGTTGAGTGGCCCGAGCGAGCTCAGAGCTATCTGGGCCACGCGCGCGCGGCGGTGCGGTTGCGGCTCCTCGAGTCCGAGCGTAGACTCATCGGGGTCGAAACCACAGAAAAATCCCTGGAAATAGCCCTTTCCGCCCGGTGTTGACCCTCGCCTTCGACACCGCGACCGACGCTGCGTCTTGCGCGCTCGTACGAGACGGGGACGTCCTCGGCGAGCGGCCCTCCCGCGCGGTCCGGATCCTGCACGACATCGACGAGATGCTCGACGGTGCGGGAGTCGAGCCGGCCGCGCTCGACGGGATTGTCGTCGGCACGGGGCCGGGAAGCTACACGGGCCTCCGAATGGGGCTCGTGACGGCGAGAACGCTCGCTTTCTCCCTCCGGATCCCCGTCGCCGGAGTCTCGACCCTCGACGCGCTCGGCTCGGGGAGTCCCGGGGCCCGTCCTGTCCTCGATGCGCGGCGTGGAGAGGTCTTCACGCTCGTCGCGGGGGAGTACCGGTGCATTCGTCCTGACGGCCTCGAGCTCGACCAAGGCGAGGCCGCGGTCGGCGACGGGGCCGTGCGCTACCGCGACGTCCTCGAGCGCTCGGGGGCCGTCGTGCCCCCGGACGACAGCCCCGTGCACGTGCCCTGGGCCCGCCATCACGCCGTCCTCGCGAGCGCCTTCGGTCCGCCCGAGGCTGCCGAGCCGATCTACCTCCGCGCGCCCGATGCCGAGAGGAAACTGCGCGCATGAACGTCCCTCGCCTCCGGCTCGCTCCCGTGGGGGAAACCATGTTTCCCCCACGAGCCCCCTTCTTTGAGCCGGTGGAGGAACCTCCCGGTTCCCCCACACCCCCTCCACGCGCTCATAGGCCAAAGGTTGGCCTATGAGCCTCGAGATCCGCCGCCTGACGCTTTCGGATCTGGACGAGATCGAGCGGATCGAGCGGGAGGCCTACCCGACGCCTTGGTCGCGGTCGATGTTCGCGGGCGAGCTCGCGAAGCCCTCGTCAATGTCCCTCGGCGCGTCTGACGCGGAACAGGGAGGCATCCTCGTCGGGTACCTGATCATCTCGCGTTACGTCGACGCCTGGCACATCATGAACATCGCTGTTACTCAAACGTATCGCCGGCACGGAATCGCCCTCAGCCTCCTCGACGAGCTGTTCGCGCGCACCGAGACCGACGCCCGCCGTGGGTACACGCTCGAGGTGCGCATCTCCAATACGAGCGCGATCGCTCTCTACGAGCGGGCAGGCTTCTATTCGACCGGGGTGCGCCGTGGCTACTACACCGACAACCGGGAGGACGCCCTGATCATGTGGCGCGATCCGATGCCGGTGTCGTCGGTGGGCACTCCGTGATCCTCGGGCTCGAGACGTCCTGCGACGAGACCGCGGCCGCGCTCGTCACGGGTGGAGGGGTGGTGCTCTCGAGCGTCGTCGCCTCGCAGGCGGAGCTTCACGCCCGGTACGGCGGTGTCGTCCCCGAGATCGCGTCGCGACGGCATCTCGAGCTGGTTTCCCCGATCGTTCAGGAGGCCCTCGAGGAGGCGGGGGCAACGCTGGACGACGTCGGCGCGGTCGCCGTCACCCGGGGGCCAGGGCTGATCGGCGCTCTCCTCGTCGGGCTCTCGGCGGCCAAGGCGCTCGCGTGGTCGCGCCGGCTGCCGCTCGTGGCGGTGGATCATCTCCACGGCCACGTCTCGTCGCTCTTCCTCGAGCCCGGGGCGGTCGCCCCTCCGTTCGTCTGCCTGCTCGCGAGCGGAGGACACACCTTGCTCCTCGACGTCCGAGACCGCTCCGGGTTCGAGGTGCTCGGCAGAAGTCTCGACGATGCGGCCGGGGAGGCGTTCGACAAGGGTGCCCGCCTGCTCGGCCTGGGGTATCCGGGTGGCGCCGCGATCGACCGGCTGGCACGCGAGGGCGATCCCGAGGCGTACCGCTTCCCGGTCGCGCGCGTGCCCGGCCTCGATTTCTCGTTCTCCGGCCTGAAAACCGCCCTCCTTTACGTCGTCCGCGACCTCGATCCGGCCGAGCTCGAGCGCAAGCGCGCGAATCTGGCGGCGAGCTACCAACGGGCTATCGTAAGGGCCCTCGTCGAGCGAACCCGGGAGGCAGCCCTAGCCGCAGGCGCCGCGCGCATCGCCGTCGTCGGCGGGGTTGCGGCGAACTCCGAGCTTCGGGGATCGCTGCCCGAAGCGGCGCTCGCCCCGCTCGAGCTCTGCACCGACAACGCAGCCATGATCGCCTCTGCGGCCCGCTTCGCACCGGTCATCGCCTACCCTGAGTATCTTGAGCTCGATGCGTACGCCTCTGCGGCCTAAGAACCCGTTCCAGAACGAAGCACTGAACCGTCGGGCCGCGCTGGACGGCGCGATTCGGCGTCTTCAGTCGCACCCATATCTCACTCGATATGGGCACTCCCTGCGTCCTTGCCTCGCACCGACCATCGCACCCCGACGGTGAGTCGTCATTCCGAAGCGGGTTCTAAGGGCAGGCGCCGGGCGACGGCCCTGGGGCTCGTCGCACTGGTTGCGACGATGCTCGTCACGGTCACACCGGTTCGAGGGGCCGGCGACGTCGTCGTGAACGGCGCCGTCGCGGCGTGGCGCGGAGCCTTTGGCGCCCGGCCGCAGGCCGCTGCGCCGACGAAGCGGGTGATCGTCGTCCTCTCAGCTCCCTCCGTCGCCGACCAGGTGGCGGGCCTGCTCCGGTCGCCGACGCCCGCCGAGTCTCGCCGTTGGTCCACCGAGGCGGAAGGAGCCCAGCGGCTCCTGCTCACGAAGCTCGCAGAGCGAGGCATCGACGTGGAGCCCCTCTATTCCTTCACCCGCACTCTGAACGGGTTCTCCGCCGCCCTGGAGGACAAGGCGCTCGCCGAGCTCGAGCGTATCGGAGGTGTCGCCGGCGTCTATCCGGTCCGGACCGTCTATCCGGCCTCGATCGGGACCGAGACCATCGGGCGACCGGAATTCTCGGAGCGGGGGGGCCGCCGACCGTCGGTCCAGCTGCCGGGATTCGACGGAGCCGGAGTGACAGTCGCGCTGCTGGACGCAGGCGTCCAGCGTGGCCACGCGGCACTTCGCGGCCGGGTTCTCCCAGGCTACGACATCCTGCGCGGCGCCGGGCCGGCCGCTGCCCGCTCGATGCCTGGAGAGCCAGGGCGCCTCGAGACCCATGGAACCCGTATGGCCGGCATCCTGGCCGGAAGGGAACCCGTCGCGGGGGTCGCGCCGGGTGCGAGGATCCTGCCTCTCCGCATCCTCGGCTGGCGCAGGACCCTCGACGGCTCCTATGCCGTTCTCGGCCGCGGCGACGCCCTCGTGGCAGGCCTCGAGCGCGCGGTCGACCCGGACCGGAATGGCGACCTTCGGGATGCAGCAGATATCGCGCTCGCGGCCGTCGTCGAGCCGTTCGCGGCCTTCTCGGACAGCCCCGAGTCGAGAGCCGTCGCTGGCGCGACCCGCCTCGGCACGCTGGTCGTGGCCGCGGCCGGGAACGACGGCCGCGCCGGGCGGGAAGGATTCGGAAGCGTCGGCGGGCCTGG
>DASQGA010000264.1:0-2822 GCA_035632855.1 Gaiellaceae bacterium
CTCGACCACGGCCGAGTGGAGCGAGTCGCTCGTGTAGATCGGCGCCGTGCAGCCCTCGACGTAGTGCACATAGGCGTCCTCGTCGACGATGATCAGCGTTCGCTCGAACTGGCCCATGTTCTCCGCGTTGATGCGGAAGTAGGCCTGGAGCGGCAGCTCGACCCTGACGCCCGGCGGCACGTAGATGAACGAGCCCCCCGACCAGACGGCCGAGTTCAGCGCTGCGAACTTGTTGTCGTTCTGCGGGATGATCGTCCCGAAGTGCTGCTTGACGACGTCCTCGTGGTCGCGGAGGGCCGAGTCCATGTCGAGGAAGATCACGCCCTGGTCCTCGAGCTCCTCCTGGAGCTTGTGGTAGACGACCTCGGACTCGTACTGGGCGCCGACGCCGGCCAGGTAGTTCTTCTCGGCCTCCGGGATGCCCAGCTTGTCCCAGGTGTCCTTGATGTCCGGGGGCAGATCCTCCCAGGACTCGGCCTGGTTCTCGGTCGGGCGGATGTAGTAGAAGATGTTCTCGAAGTCGATCTCGGCCACGTTCCCGCCCCACGTGGGGAGCGGGCGGGCAAGGAAGTAGTCGAGCGACCGGTGGCGGAACCGGCGCATCCAGTCCGGCTCCCCCTTGTGGCTCGAGATCGCGTCGACGAGATCGTGCGAGAGGCCGCGACCGGACTTGAAGAAGTAGTCCTCGTCGACGTGGAACCCGAACTTGATCTCGTAGTCGGACCCGATTCCCTGGACGACTTCGCTCTCGGTGGTCGCAGCCACTAGCTCTCACCTCCAACTAGCTGGGGCGCGAAGGCCTCGTAGCCCTCCGCCTCGAGCTTGTGCGCAAGCTCGGGGCCGCCTTCCTCCACGATACGCCCTTCCACGAAGACGTGCACGAAATCGGGAGTGATGTAGTTCAGGATTCGCTGGTAGTGCGTGATCAGGAGCGCGCCCATTTCGGGGCCCACGAGCCCCTGGACGCCTTCGGCCACGATCCGGAGCGCATCGATGTCCAGACCGGAGTCCGTCTCGTCGAGAACGGCGATCTTGGGCTGGAGCATGGCCATCTGGAGGATCTCGACGCGCTTCTTCTCCCCGCCCGAGAAACCCTCGTTCAGATACCGGCTCGTCATCTCCTTCGGAACCTTCAGGGACTCCATCGCAGCAGTCAGCTGCTTGCGGAACTCCGGGATCTTGACCGGGTCGTCCTCACCGCCGGCCCGTGCCTTGCGGATCGCGTTGACGGCCGAGCGCAGGAAGCTCGCGACGGTGACGCCCGGAATCGCCTGTGGGTACTGGAAGGCGAGAAAAAGACCGCGCTGGGCGCGCTCGTCGGCACCCAGCTCGACGAGGTTTACGCCGTCGAGAAGGATCTCGCCCTCGGTGATCTCGTACGAGGGGTGCCCCATGAGCGCATACGCGAGCGTCGACTTCCCGGAGCCGTTCGGGCCCATGACCGCGTGCACCTCGCCGGTGCTCACGCTCAGGTCGACCCCCCGGACGATCTCGGTTCCGTCCTCGAGCGCGACATGCAGGTTCTTGATCTCTAGTAATGCCAAGTTTGTGACAGCCTCTCCACGCGTGTTTACAGGGCACTGAGGCGCCCCTCGTGACATCCAAAGTCTAGCGGTCGTCCGACTGCCCTCGCGGTCCCGGTGCGGGTGCTATCCTCGATCTCATGCCCGGCGGAATCGGATGGATGGAGATCTTGCTTCTCCTCCTGGTCATGCTCCTGGTCTTCGGCCCCAAACGACTTCCCGAGATGGGTCGCTCGCTGGGCCGCGGGATCCGCGAGTTCAAGGAGTCAGTGACCGGCGAGGACAAGGACGATGACGACGAGCCCCGGAAGACGGAGCTCACGCCTCCCCCCGCCGCGACGCCGGATGCGACGACGACGCAGCGCGAGAGCGAGCGCGTCTAAGCCCCTAGTGCTCGCGTAATGCCCCGCATCCCGCGGCGGCTTCGCCACGAAGACAGCGTCACTCTCGTCGAGCACCTCGACGAGCTTCGCCAACGGCTGATCTTCTCGCTGATCGCGGTGGCGATCGCCTTCGGGTTCACCTACGCGTTCCACAAGCGGATCATCGAGACGCTCGCCCGCCCACTGGGAGACAAGGAGCTCCTGACGATCGGGGTGGCCGAGGGCTTCACGACCGCGTTCAACGTCTCGCTCTACGCAGCGCTTGCGATCGCCCTGCCGGTCCTGCTCTACCAGTTCTGGTCCTTCCTGGCGCCCGCCTTCGCCGAGCACGACCAGAAGACGGTCGCCCGCCTCGTTGCCGTCGCGACAGTGCTCTTCGCCGGCGGCATGGCCTTCGCGTATTACATCGTCCTGCCCGCCGCGATCCCGTTCCTCATCAACTTCGACCAGGACATCTTCAACAACCAGGTGCGAGCGAAGGACTACATCTCGTTCGCCTCCCTGACGATCCTGGCCGTGGGGCTCCTCTTCGAGCTCCCGATCTTCATCCTCGGGCTCGTGCGCCTGAAAGTTCTGACGGCAGAGCGCCTGCGCCGGAACCGGCGCATCGGCATCGTGATCTGCGTCGCGATCGCCGTCGTCCTGCCGGGCATCGACCCCGTCACGACGGTGCTCCAGGCGATCCCGATCTTGATCCTCTTCGAGGCGTCGATCCATCTCTCGAAGTTCTTCGAGAAGCGCTGGGACGCGGCAGCAGCCCGTCGGGATGCCGAGTGGGAAGCCGAGTACGCGGCGTCCGCGCTGCCCGATGACGCCGATTCGCAAACCTAGACTAAACATAAACTTAATCTGAACCAGCTTTCGCACTCCTCCGAATAACGCGCGTCCCCACTTGCGGGGACCGTCACGAGAGGAG
>DASQGA010000265.1:0-4699 GCA_035632855.1 Gaiellaceae bacterium
GTCAGGTCCCTGAGAGCCTCGTGGTAGCCGGGCTCGGGGAGGACGATGCCGATGTTGGTGAGCGCCGGCTCGATCAGCACGCAGGCGACGTCACCGTGCGCGAGCTCGCGCTCGAGTCCGTCGAGGTCGTTGATCTCGACCGCTCGCGTCGTGACCGCAGGCTCGACGGGTGCGCCGATCGTGTTGGGGCGGAGCCTGAGAGCGCCATCTTCGAGGACGACGAAGGTCTCGTCCACCGAGCCGTGGTAGCACCAGGCATGGACGAGCACTTTGGCCCTGCTCGATATCTCGCGCGCGAGGCGGATCGTGAACCGGTTCGCGTCGGTGGCGGTCAGAGCGAACTGCCACGAGGGAAGCCCGAAGCGACGTGTCAGCTCTTCGCCGCACCAGACCGCGTCCTCGCTCGGAAGCATGACGGTGATCCCACGGCGCACCTGATCTGCGACCGCGTCAGCCACCGCCGGCGGCGAGTGCCCTGCCATCGCGCCGGTATCCCCCAGGCAGAAGTCGACGTACTCGCGGCCGTCCACATCGACAAAGCGCGCTCCTCGCGCCTCCTCGACGAAGACGGGGTAGGCGCCGGCCCATTCCGTCATCCAGTGCATCGGGACGCCGGATAGCAGTGACCCCTGAGCCCGTTCGAAGAGGTCCCGCGAGCGGGGATGCTCTTCCAGAAACCGAGTTGCCTCGCGTTCCATCAGCCCACGCAGCCGGCTGCGGTCGATCGCGGTTTCCGTCATGCGGCGCTGGGGGCGGCTCTGCTCCGGACGCGTCCATCGAACCGCACCGCCGTATCATGACGCGCGGCATGTTTTTCAGGCAGGTGCTGCACGAGGATCTCGGCTGCGCCTCCTACGTCGTGGCGGACGGGGGAGAGGCGGCGGTCATCGATCCGAAGTGGGAGATCGAGGACTACCTCGCCCTGGCGGACGAGCACGGCTTCCAGATCACGCACATCCTGGAGACTCACACGCACGCCGACCACGTGTCCGGGCGCGGGCGGCTCCGGTCTGCAACGGGGGCGACCATCCATGTTTCCGACCGGGCCGGAGTCGAGTTCGAGCACGAGCCGCTCGCCGACGGCGACGCCGTCCGCATCGCCGGCGTCCGCATCGTCGCCCTCGCAACGCCCGGTCACCGGCCGGATCACATGGCGTTCGTGGTCGAGGACGGGTCTCGCTCTGGGGCGCCGTGGCTCGTGATCACGGGCGATTCCCTCTTCGTCGGCGACCTCGCCCGGCCCGACCTCGCAGTCGAGCCCAAAGCGGGTGCGCGCGACCTCTACCACTCGGTTCGGCGACTGCTCGAGCTCGAGGACTTCGCGGAGGTCTGGCCCGGCCACATCGGCGGCTCGCTCTGCGGTGGCGCCGGCATGAGCGAGAAGCCGGGGTCGACGATCGGCTTCGAGCGCCGCTTCAACCGCCTCGCCGGCATCCGGGACGAGGGCGACTTCGTCGAGGAGCTGACCGGGAAGCTCGCGCCCCAGCCACCGAACTTCGAGCGCATCGTCGCGCTGAACCGCGGGCCGCTTCTGGCCGAGGCCCAGCCGCTCGACGGGCTCGCGTCTTTCCGGGTGCAGGAGCTTCTGGATCAAGGGGCGACGCTCCTCGACGGGCGTGCCACCCGCGCGTTCGACGGCGAGCATGTGCCCGGGGCAATCAACGTGACCATGGTCAAAGCAGCCGTCGGGACGCGCGCCGCCTGGGTGATCGACCCCGAGAGCGACGTCGTCGTCTCGGCGGCGAGCGAGCCTGACGCCCGCCGGCTCGGCCGCCTTCTGGAGGCAGTCGGTTTTCGTGCGCTTCGTGGCTACCTCGCCGACGGGATCTTGGGCTGGCGGGAGGCGGGGCTCCCCGTGGCGACGACGCCCGCCGTCGACGTCCCAGGCCTGGCCGAGCGGCTCCGCCGTGGCGACGTCCGCCTGCTCGACGTCCGGGAGGACGACGAGTGGGAGGAGGGCCACGTGGAGGGTTCCATCCACATCCCCTATCACGAGCTTCGAGGCGGGGCGCCGGGTGAGCTGGCCAACGGCGACGGCCGCCAGATCGCGATCGCCTGCTCGGCCGGGAATCGGAGCTCGATTGCGGCCTCCCTGCTCCGGCGAAGCGGCGTCGACAACATCCTGCACGTCGCGGACGGGGGCGTTGCCGACCTCGCAGAGGAGGGAGTCGAGCTCGTCCGCGGCGGCTGATCCTGCCAACGCTGCTTGCTACACTCGTGCCCGCGCGGCGGCGTAGCTCAGTTGGTTAGAGCAGCGGAATCATAATCCGCGTGTCGCAGGTTCGAGTCCTGCCGCCGCTACCTCGATCGCTTCAGCGTGGCAGCGTCTCGGCTACCATTGTGCGGCGCGGAGCGGGAGCGTCGTGCGGGAGCGGACGTCCCTGGCGGCTCCGCCGGACATCTTCGAAGGAAAGAGAAAAAACGAGTGGCAACCGGAGTACGAGTCGCGATCACGCTCGCCTGCACTGAGTGCAAGCGGCGGAACTATCAGACGAACAAGTCGAAGCGGAATACGCCCGACCGGTTCGAGTCGAGGAAATACTGCCGTTGGTGCCGGGCGCACACGGCGCACCGGGAGACCCGCTAGCCGGCAATGGCTCGTACTCCCCGCACGAGGCGCGCCAAGCGCACGACAGACTTCCAGCAGCCCGCCGCCACGGCACGGGCCCGCGACCGCCGGCGCCAGGTCAAGCCGGTCCAGCAGGCCAAGAGCCAGACGGGCGCCCAGCGGGAGCGCCGCGGTGGCCTCCGCGGCTTCACCAAGGAATCCTGGGGCGAGCTCAAGAAAGTCGAGTGGCCGGGACGGCGCCAGCTCCTCTCCGCGACCGCGGTCGTGATCATCGCCGTCGCCCTGGTCGGGGCCTACCTCTACGCAGCCGACGAGGCGCTCTCCCGCCTCGTTCGCGATGTGCTCCTGAACCTCTAGGCCCATGTTCCGCTGGTACGTCATCAATACCTACTCGGGGCACGAGAACAAGGTCAAGACCAATCTCGAGCACCGGATCGTCTCCATGAACCAGCAGCCGAAGTTCCGCCGCGTGGTGGTACCGACCGAGCAGCGCATCGAGACCAAGGACGGCCAGAGAGTCCAGACCGAGCAGCGCGTCCTGCCGGGCTACGTGCTCGTGAACATGGACATGACCGACGAGGCGTGGACGGTGGTCAAGAACACGCCCGGCGTGACGGGATTCGTCGGCTCGGGCACGAAGCCGGTGCCGCTCTCGCAGCCCGAGGTCGACCGGATTCTCCACACCGGTACGGGCGGCGCGCGCCCCCGGGCGATTGCTCAGTTCGAGCTCGGCGAGTCCGTCAAGGTAACGTCAGGGCCGCTCTCCGACTTCGACGGCGAGATCGTCGACGTCAACGCGGATCAACAGAAGCTCAAGGTGCAGGTCAACATCTTCGAGCGGCAGGTACCGGTCGAGCTCAGCTTCGACCAGGTCAAGAAGATCGATTGAGACTAGATGTTTGATCGACAATTACCACACCCACGGATGGCGGCCCAGACTCGGCGCCAGGCCGCACCCTCGTCCTTGTCAAGGCTTCTAGCCTTGCCTGCGGACGATGGCGCACCCTGGCTTGGTCTGGCCCACCCCCGAGGGCGCGTCAATTACCGACCAAACATCTGCTAGGAAGCAAACGTGGCGAAGAAGATTCTCACTCTCATCAAGCTCCAGATCCCGGGCGGCCAGGCGAACCCGGCCCCGCCGGTCGGCCCCGCCCTGGGCCAGCACGGCGTGAACATCATGGAGTTCTGCAAAGCCTTCAACGCCCAGACCCAGCAGGAGAACGGCCGCATCACGCCGGTTGAGATCACGGTCTACGAGGATCGCTCCTTCACCTTCATCACGAAGACGCCGCCAGCCGCGGTCCTGATCAAGGAAGCGCTGAACATCCAGAAGGGCTCGCCCGAGCCCAACCGCGAGAAGGTGGGCAGGCTCTCCCAGGATCAGCTTCGGAAGATCGCCGAGACGAAGCTCGTCGACCTGAACGCGCGGGACGTCGACCACGCGATGCTCGTCGTCGCCGGAACGGCCCGGAGCATGGGCGTCGAGGTTGATAAATGAGCCACGGCAAGCGGTACCGAAACGCTCGCGGTCTGATCGATCGCGAGCATCTCTACACCCCGCTCGAAGCGGTCCGGATCCTCAAGGAGGGGCCGGACGCGAAGTTCGACGAGACAGTCGAGGTGCACTTCAACACGGGCTTGAACGTCCGGCACGCCGATCAGCAGCTTCGGGGCACGCTCATGCTTCCCCACGGCACGGGCAGCGACGTGCGCGTTGCCGTCTTCGCGGACGGCGAGAAGGCGAAAGAAGCCGAGGAGGCCGGCGCCGACATCGTCGGATCCGCGGATCTCGCCGCGAAGATCGAAGAGGGGTTCGACGACTTCGACGTGGCCATTGCAACTCCAGACATGATGGGAACGGTCGGGAAGCTCGGGCGCATCCTCGGTCCCCGGGGCCTCATGCCGAATCCGAAGGCCGGGACGGTGACCTTCGACATCGCGAAGGCGGTCACGGACTCGAAGGCGGGCAAGCTCGAGTATCGGACCGACCGTGGGGCGAACGTCCATCTTGCGATCGGCAAGAAGAGCTTTTCCGAACGCGACCTCCTCGAGAACTACGCCACGGTGCTCGACGAGATGATGCGGGCTAAGCCCGCCGTGGCGAAGGGCCGCTACATCCGCTCGATCACG
>DASQGA010000266.1:0-2332 GCA_035632855.1 Gaiellaceae bacterium
CCGTCCTGGATCGAGGTCCTCGGCGTCGGCCTCGTCGTCCTCGGCGTCGCAGTCCACCGCGAGCGGAGCGAGCACGCGAACGAGCCGCGCGGGCAAGGCAGTGCCGCGCCTCCCGCCCGTCGCTAGCGATCGGGTGCCAAAGTCGTGCCGCTCGTGTCGGTGGTGTGGGCGACAAGACGCGTCGCGGCTGCCTTGAAGGACGCGACGACGAGCTCTCCTTCCTCGAGGTCGAGCCGCTCGACCGACGTTGTCGTGACCTCGGCGACGAGCCCGCCGACCTGGACTCGGGCGCGGTTCCCGATCTGGACGAGCGAGGTGATGTGTCCCCGAACGTGGTTGAGCGCCGAGTCGTGGGTCGGCTCCCGGGCGATGGAGATTTCCCAGGGGTAGACGGCGATGTCCACGGAGCCTTCGGCCTCGTCGACGGAGTAGAGGATGTTCCCGTCGTCCAGGGTCACCTCCGTGAGCCCGCCGAGTCCGGGGAGTGCGCGGCCGAAGAGGAGATTGGCCCCCGTGAAGCTGGCGACGAACGGGTCCGAGGGCGCGGCGATCAGCTCCGCCGGCGTTCCGACCTGGAGGAGCCGGCCGTCGACGAGAACCGCCACGCGATCTGCGAGGACCGCCGCATCCTGGAAGTCATGTGTGACGAGGAGAACGGGGAGATCGAGACGGTCGAGGATGCTCCTGAGCTCGACCCGGACGTCCGCCCGCGTGTGCGTGTCGAGCGCCGAGAGCGGCTCGTCGAGAAGGAGCGCGTCGGGCTCACGGGCGAGGGCGCGCGCAAGCCCGACGCGCTGGCGTTCTCCGCCCGAGAGCTCGCCCGGTCGTGCCTTCGCGAGGTGGGCGATCCGGAAGCGCTCGAGCACTTCGGCGGCGTGCATACGGCCCGCGTAGGCGACGTTTCGTTCCACGGTCATGTGCGGGAAGAGCGCGTACTCCTGGAAGACGAAGCCGACCCGCCGCTCCTCGGGTGGCCGGTCGATCCTCGCCGCGGCGTCGAAGAGCACGCGCCCGTCAAGCGTGATGCTCCCGCGCTCGGGTCGGATGAGTCCCGCGACCGCACGCAGGACGCTCGTCTTGCCGGCACCGGAAGGGCCGACGAGCGCGAAGGTCTCGCGCCCGACTGCGAGCGCTAGCTCGAGCCGAAACGAGCGAAGGGGGAGAGCGAAGTCGAGGTCGAGCGTGTCCATGCGGGGATGAGCTTGACGGTGACGAGGATCGCGGCGCTGACGATTACGAGCAGGGCGCCGAGCGCGAGCGCGATGTCGAAGTTGAGGTCGAACTGGGCGTAGATCGCGAGCGAGAGCGTCTGCGTCACGCCCTGCAGGCTGCCGGCGAACAGGATCGTCGCGCCGAACTCGCCGATGCCACGGGCGAAGGAAAGGGCGGCGCCGGCCGCGAGCCCTTTGCTCGCAAGCGGAAGGGCGATGCGGAAGAACGTACGGGCAGGTCCCGCTCCGAGCGTGCGCGAGGCGTCGAGCAGAGCGTCGTCGAGCGCCTCGAAGGAGGCTATCGCCTGGCGGAGGTAGAACGGGGACGCGACGTAGGCGACGGCGAGGACGACGGCCGTCTGCGTCCCGAGGCCGATCGAGACGCCGAGCACGTCGAAGGTGCTGCCGAGCAGCCCGAGGCGACCGAAGGTTGCGAGCAGCGCGATCCCGGCCACCGCAGGCGGAAGCACGAGCGGAAGCTCGACGAGCGTGATCACAAACGCGCGCCCGCGGAAGCGGCGCCCGGCGATGAGGTAGGCGGCAGGGGTACCGACAACGAGAATCAGCGCCTGGGCGATTGCATTCACCTTCAGCGTCACGACGATGGCGTCGATCGCCACCTCGCTCCCGAGCTGGGCGAAGAGCTCTCCCGGGGAAACCCGCAGGAAGATCGCAACGAGCGGAAGCAGGAGAAAGACGAGCCCGATCGCCGCCGCGAAGGCGAGGAACGCCGTGAAAAGCCGACGGCGGATCATCGCTCGACCATCACCGAGGTCGATTTGATGACCGCGGTTGCCCCACGGCCGGGCTTCAGGTCGAGCTCCTCGGCGGCCTCGCGGGTGATGATCGCCACCACGCGTGCGGGCGCCGTGACGTCGAGTTCGACGCGTGCGAGAAAGCCCTCGACCTCGACCGTGCGCACGACTCCGCGAAAGCGGTTGCGGGCGCTCAGCTCCTCCGTCGAGCGTCCCTGCAACCGTCTCACTTCGGAGGCGGGAACGAGCCGCCGGTTGGCCGCGTCGCGCTGCGTGCGAATCCGGCCGCTGCGATCCCAGCGCCGAAGCGTGTCGAGGCTGATCCCCAGCGCCCGTGCGGCCTCGCTCGCCGTGTGGAGCTGCTCA
>DASQGA010000267.1:0-9982 GCA_035632855.1 Gaiellaceae bacterium
ACGACGCTGTGCGGGCCGAGGACATCGACGTCGAAGCGGCCCGGCGCGAGGTGGAGGAGGCGCGGGCGCTCCTGGAGCGAGCAGAGGGCGACGAGGACCTCGACCGCTGGAAGGTCGAGCAACAGCTTCGCCACGCGGAGAACAAGCTCGAAGTCGCCGGTCGCGGCTAAGAGGGCGCGCGGGCTGGCCCGCACGTTAAAGCGGCATTAAGCCGGGACTGGAGCCTTTGCGGATCCCCTGGGCGCTCTCGCTAGCTTGAGGCGTCCGTTCCATTCGACCTCCGAAGGAGGCTCAATGATCTATTCGCTCCTGCGCTCCCTCGTCGGGCTCGATGCCGGCCGTTGGTGCCGCACGTGTTCCGAGTCGATCTCCCCGCGCGATCCGTTCGGCCAGAGCGAAGGGGTCTGTCCTCCCTGCCGCGACCACTGACCGCGTCCCGTACCGTGTACGACCGAGCTCCCGCCCGCCGGCGGGAGTTTTTTCGGGGCAGAATCCAGCGCATCTGGCCCGCGGCCGGGGTCGAAAGGCAGAATGAACGGATGGTCACGACCGCCGTCTCCGCGGAAACGCGCCTGCGCGAGCTCCTCGACCAGCGGATCGTCGTGCTCGACGGCGCCTGGGGCACGATGCTGCAGCGGCTCGAGCTCGGGGACGCGGACTACCGCGGTGAGCGGTTCCGCGAGCACCCGCGGGACGTCAAGGGCGACCCAGATCTCCTGAATCTCACCCGCCCGGACGTCGTTCTCGACGTCCACCGCGCCTACCTCGACGCGGGTGCGGGGATCACGACCACCAACACGTTCACGGCCACCTCGATCGGGCAGGCTGACTACGGGCTCGAGGAAGCGGTCTACGACATCAACCTCGCGGGAGCACGCCTGGCGCGGCAGGCCTGTGACGAGCGCACCGACGGAGACCGGTTCGTGGCCGGGTCGGTCGGACCCCTGAATCAGACGCTGTCGTTGTCGCCGAAGGTCGAGGACCCCGCCTTCCGGCGTGTGACCTTCGACGAGGTGCGCGAGAGCTACGCGGGCCAGATCCGCGCGCTCGTCGACGGCGGGGTCGACCTCCTGCTCGTCGAGACGATCTTCGACACCCTGAACGCCAAGGCGGCGATCGCGGCTGCGCACCAGGTCTTCGAGGAGAAGGGCGAGAGGCTGCCGCTCTGGATCTCGGTCACGATCGTCGACAGGAGCGGCCGCACGCTTTCGGGCCAGACGATCGAGGCGTTCTGGGCCTCGGTCGAGCATGCAAACCCTCTCGTCGTCGGGGTCAACTGCGCGCTCGGGGCGAAAGAGATGCGGCCCTACGTCGCCGATCTCGCCCGGCTCGCGCCCACCTACGTCAGTTGCCACCCCAACGCAGGTCTTCCGAACCCCTTCGGAGGCTACGACGAGCAGCCCGAGGACACGAGCGGGTTCTTGCACGAGTTCGCCGATGCCGGGCTGGTCAACATCGTGGGCGGCTGCTGCGGCACGACACCCGACCACGTCAGGGCCATTGCGGACGTGACCCGGGGTCAGACCCCGAGACGCGTTCCCGAGGGACGCCGGGTCACCCGCCTCAGCGGGCTCGAGCCCTTCACGTTCACGGGTGACACGAACTTCGTGATGATCGGGGAGCGCACGAACGTGACCGGGTCGGCGCGCTTCCGGAAGCTGATCGAGGCCGGAGACTTCCAGGGTGCAGTCGACGTCGCGCTCGAGCAGGTGCGAGGCGGGGCGAACATCCTCGACGTCAACATGGACGCAGGTCTGCTCGAGTCGGAGCAGGCGATCACGACCTTCCTGAACCTGATAGCGACCGAGCCCGAGGTCGCGCGCATCCCGATCATGGTGGACAGTTCGCGCTGGTCGGTGATCGAGGCGGGCCTCAAGTGCGTGCAGGGGAAGGGCGTCGTCAACTCGATCAGCCTGAAGGAGGGGGAGGAGGAGTTCCTCGCGAGGGCGCGCGAGATCCAGAGCTTCGGCGCCGCCGTCGTGGTCATGGCTTTCGACGAGCAGGGGCAGGCCGACACGGTCGAGCGGAAGGTCGAGATCTGCGGACGGGCGTACGACCTCCTCCTCAGCCGGGGGGGTTACCAGCCCGAGGACATCATCTTCGACCCGAACATCCTCGCGGTCGCGACCGGCATGGAAGAGCACAACGACTTCGCGAAGGCGTTCATCGACTCGATTCCGCTGATCAAGGAGCGCTGCCCCGGCGTCAAGATCTCCGGCGGCATCTCGAATCTCTCGTTTGCGTTCCGCGGCAACGATGTCGTCCGGGAGGCGATCCACTCGGCCTTCCTCTACCACGCCATCCTTGCAGGGCTCGACATGGGGATCGTGAACGCGGGCCAGCTCGTGGTCTACGAGGACATCCCGCCCGAGCTCCTCGAGCACGTCGAGGACATCATCTTCAACCGGCGGCCCGATGCGACCGACCGGATGGTCGCCCTGGCGGCGTCCGTCCGCGGCGAGGGCACCAAGCGGGAGCTCGACCTGAGCTGGCGCGAGGCTCCGGTCGAGAAGCGCCTCTCGCATGCGCTCGTGCACGGGATCGTTGACTTCATCGAGGAGGACACCGAGGAAGCCAGAGCGCGGGCCGCCCGGCCCCTGGACGTGATCGAGGGCCCTCTGATGGACGGGATGAAGATCGTGGGCGACCTCTTCGGCTCCGGGAAGATGTTCTTGCCGCAGGTGGTGAAGAGCGCGCGCGCGATGAAGCGCGCCGTTTCCTACCTCGAGCCGTACATGGAGGCCGAGAAGCTAGCCACGGGGAGCAACGGCCGGGCGCAGGGCAAAGTCGTTCTCGCGACCGTGAAGGGCGACGTCCACGACATCGGGAAGAACATCGTCGGGGTCGTCCTCGGCTGCAACAACTACGAGGTGATCGACCTCGGCGTCATGGTGCCCGCCGACCGGATCCTGGACACCGCGGTCGAGGAGCGGTGCGATCTGGTCGGGCTCTCGGGGTTGATCACCCCTTCACTGGACGAGATGGTCACCGTCGCAAAGGAGATGGAGCGGCGCGGTCTGGAGCTTCCGCTCCTGATCGGAGGGGCGACGACCTCCCGCCAGCACACGGCTGTCAAGATCGCGCCCGCGTACGGCCACCCGACCCTGCACGTCCTCGATGCCTCGCGCGTTGTCGGCGTCGTCGCTGATCTGCTCGACGACGACCGGCGCGCGACGCTCGACACGGGGAACCGCGAGGCACAGGAGCGCCTGCGGGGGCTCCACGCCGACCGGGACCGGAAGCCGCTTCTGCCCTACGAGCTCGCCCGCGCCAACCGGACGAAGATCGAATGGCGCGAGGAAGACCTGGCCGTTCCGCCCTTCACGGGCGCGCGTCTGGTCGAGCCGTCGCTCGCCGTGCTCCGCGAGTACATCGACTGGCAGTTCTTCTTCTACGCCTGGGAGCTCAAGGGCAGGTACCCGCAGATCTTGGACGACCCGGAGAAGGGCGAGGCGGCGCGCAGCCTCTTCGCCGACGCCAACGAGCTCCTCGACACGATCGTCGCGGAAGAGCTCCTGACTGCGCGCGGGGTCTACGGATACTGGCGTGCCGAAGCCGAGGGCGACGACATCGTGCTCGCAGACGGCACGCGCTTCTGCATGCTCCGCCAGCAGTCCGACTACGGCGACGAGCGGCCGAACCGCTCGCTGGCGGATTTCGTCGCGCCTACGGACGGTGGCTTCTCGGACCACATCGGTGCGTTCGCCGTCACGACCGGGATCGGCGCGGACGAGCTAGCGGCCCGGTTCGAGCGCGAGCAGGACGACTACAGCGCGATCATCGTGAAGGCGCTCGCGGACCGGCTGGCCGAGGCCTTCGCGGAGTACCTCCACGAGCAGGCCCGCCGCGAGTGGTACGAGGACGGCGAGGCGCTGCCGAAGGAGGACCTGATCGCGGAGCGCTTCCGCGGCATCCGCCCGGCCTTCGGCTATCCCGCGTGTCCGGACCACACCGAGAAGCCGAAGCTCTTCGACCTGCTCGGCGCACGCGAGATCGGGATCGCTCTCACGGAGACGAACGCGATGCTTCCGGCTGCCAGCGTGAGCGGCATCTACCTTGCGCACCCCGCTGCCCGCTACTTCGCGCTCGGGCGAGTCGCACGCGACCAGGTGGCCGACTACGCCACCCGGAAGGGTGCCTCGGTCGCCGAGGCGGAGCGCTGGCTCAGCCCGAATCTGGCCTACGAGCCGTCCTCCTAGCGGCGAGGTCCCGCCGCGTGCTTCGGTATCCTCGCCGGGTCGCCGTTCGGCGACTCTTCGTATGAAGACGACCCTGAAGAGAGGCACCGGCCGAGGTAGTTCGAACGGCTCGAACGGCCACGCGACCGTTCCACCGCGCAGCCCTTTGACCCCGATCGCGCGTTACGGCGCCCCGCGCCGGCGCAGCTGGCCTCGCCGAATCGGCAAGGCCCTCCTCTGGCTGGTCGTCGTCCTCCTGATGCTGGTGGGCGCGCTCGTGGGCGGGTTCTGGCTCTGGATCAACGACAGCGTCTCCGCCGTCCGGGCCCATACCCCCGAGGCGATCGAGGCCCAGAAGGTGCTCGACGTGCCGCTCCCCGGACAGCCCACGGTGGCCATGGTCGTCGGCTACGACAAGCGTCCGGGTGAGGGCAAAAGCAAATCGCGCTCGGACACGATCATGCTGATCCGGCTCGACCCTCAGGGGAAGACGGTCTCGATGCTCTCCTTTCCACGGGATCTCTACGTCGACATTCCGCCCTGTAGGGGTCACGCGGCGTTCAGCGGGCGGATCAACGAGGCCTTCACGCAGTGCGGGCAGCGGGGCAGCCTCGAGACGGTGAAGGAGCTAACCGGGATCAGGATCAACTACATGATCACGGTCAACTTCGGCGGCTTCGTCGAGATCGTGGACCAACTCGGCGGCGTCTACATCGACGTCGACCAGCGCTACTTCAACGACAACGAGGGGCTCGGTCTGGGGCAGACCTACGCGGCCATCGACCTACACCCGGGCTATCAGCGGCTCTCCGGCCGGAGGGCGCTCGGCTTTGTGCGCTACCGGCACACCGACTCGGATTTCGTCCGGAACGCGCGCCAGCAGGAGTTCGTGAAGGCGGTCAAGCAGCAGGTGTCGAGCTTCACGTCGATTACGAAGATCCCGTCGATCGTCAGCGCGATCACCGAGAACGTCGAGGTGGGGGCCGGGGGTGGCAAGGCGCTCGACAAGCAGACGCTCTACGGCTACGTCAAGCTCGCCTACGAGCTGCCCACGGGGAGCTTCCAGCAGGCGCGACTCCAGGGCCTCAGTGACATCCCGGGGACGTACGAGCTCCAGGCCTCCGACGAGGCGATTCAAACCGCGGTGGACGACTTCATGAGGCCGGACGCCGATGCTGCGGTCAAGGCGACCCAGGTCGCGACCAGGAAGAAGACCAAGAAGGAGAAGCCCCTCGGCCCGCGGCCCGCGGACGTCTCGATCCGCGTGCTGAACGGGAATGGCACCGCCGGCTCCGCCGACGACGCGGCCTATCTGCTCGGGAGGCGCGGCTACGGCGTCACCGTCGGCGGGAACGCGGACCGCTTCGACTACTTCGAGACGGTCGTGGCCTACGATCCGGCGAACGAGGACGCAAAGCTTGCGGCCGAGGCAGTCGCGAAGCTCTTCGACGGGAAGACCGAGGAAGCAGCGCCTGACTCGACCACTCCGGAAATGCTGCTCGTCACCGTCGGGCAAACCTTTCACGGGACGATCGCTCCGGCGCCGCGAGACACGACGCCGAAATACACGCCCCCGGATGTGGAGCGAGAGGCCGAGGCGCGCCCCCTCGTCCGGCGAGCCCAGCGGAAGTCCGACTTCCCGTTGCTCGTCCCGACCGTGAAGGAGCAAGGGTCGTCGCTCGCAAGCGAGGAGCCTTTCCGGGTCTACGACCTGAACGACCACACGGCCCTCCGCGTCACGTACGGCTCGCCCGACGGATCGTATTGGGGGATCCAACAGACGTCCTGGACGGACGCGCCGATCCTCGACGGTGCGAGCGTGACGCGGCGAATCGGCGGCCGCGACTACCGGCTCTTCTTCAGCGGCCCGCGCCTCCACTTGGTCGCCTTCGAGGAGAACGGTGGCGCCTACTGGGTCGTAAACACCCTGCTCGACGGCCTGTCGAACGAGACCATGCTCGCGATTGCCAAGGGCCTGAAGCCGGTCTAGCCTCCGTCTAATGGACCGGGACACGATCGGAATTCTCGGTGCCGGCTGGGTCGGCACCGTCACGGCGGCGTGCTTCGCCGAGCTCGGCCACGACGTTGTCGTTCGCGACGTTGACCCGGCGCGCATCGAAGCGCTCGCGGCGGGTCACGTGCCGATCTACGAGCCCGGGCTCGAGGAGCTGCTGGAGCGAAACCGGGAGCGCTTGAGCTTCACGCTCGACATCGGTGACGTCTTCCAGGCCGCCCGGATCGTGTTCGTTTGCGTCGGCACGCCCTCCACGCACTCGGGCGACGCCGACCTCTCCGCGGTCTACACGGTGCTCGACGAGATCCCCGAGGTCGACCACCGGGTCGTCCTCGTCATGAAGAGCACCGTCCCGGTCGGCACGGGCGAGAAGGTGCGGAGCGCACTCGACGCTCGCGGCCTCGCCCACGTCGGCTACGTCTCGAACCCGGAGTTCCTCGCGGAGGGAACGGCCGTGCACGATTTCTCGCATCCCGACCGCGTGGTGGTCGGTGCCTTCGCCAACGAGGACGGCGAAGCGGTAGCGGCTCTCTATCGGCCTCTGGCGTCCCCGGTCGTCCATGCGGACGTCGCCTCGGCGGAGATGATCAAGCTCGCCTCGAACGCCTTCCTGATGACGCGGATCAGCTTCATCAACGAGATCGCGAATGTCTGCGAGGCGACGGGCGCCGACGTGGTCAAGGTCGCCGAAGGAGTTGGGCTCGACCATCGACTCGGGCCGCACTTTCTGCGCGCCGGCATCGGGTACGGCGGCAGTTGCTTCCCGAAGGACTCGCTTGCCCTGAAGCAGCTGGCCGCGAACTCGGGGTACCACTTCCAGCTCCTTTCTGCGGTCATCGAGGTGAACGAGCTCCAGAAGCGGCGTGTGGTGCGCAAGCTCGAGAAGCACCTGGGGACGCTCCGGGGAAAAACGGTCGCGCTCCTCGGCCTCGCCTTCAAGCCGCACACGAACGACATGCGCGAGGCCCCGAGCATCGTCCTGGCTTCCCGACTCCTGGCGGAGGGCGCCACCGTCCAAGCGTGGGATCCGGTCGCCGTCGACGAAGCCAGCACCCTCCTGACGGGCGTCGAGCTGACCGACTCTCTGCCCGACGCGGTCAGGGACGCGGACGCGGCCGTCATCGTCACGGAGTGGCCCGAGCTCCGGGAGTTGCCAACCGCAGCCGTTCGCGACTTGATGCGAAATCCCCTCATCATCGACGGGCGGAACATGCTCGATCCCGGGAAAGTGCGAGCGGCGGGCTTCACCTACGAGGGCATCGGCAGGGCATCCTCGCTCCTCTCAGGGTTTCCTGAAACCGAGGAGCCGAGCCGCGAGCTCAGGGCCTAAGGCCGTGGATGCGATCCTCCTTGCCGGAGGAAAGGCCGAGCGGCTCGCGGAGGCTGCCCAAGGGCGGCCGAAGGCGCTCGTCCCCGTCGCCGGTCGCCCTCTCGCGGCTTACCAGGTGGCGTTGCTGGCGGCGGCGGGAGTTCGGCGCGTCGTTGTTAGCTGCGCGGAGGGTCAGGGGCCGGCCTTCGAGCGGGAGCTCGCGGGGCTCGGGCCCGAGATCGTGACGGTTGAGGAGCCGGAGCCTCTCGGCCGGGGCGGCGGCCTGCGCCTCGCCGCGGAGGCGCTCGCAGATCCCGGTGGGTGTTTTGCGCTGAACGGGGACGAGCTGCTCGACGTGGACTTTCCGGGACTCGCCCGGAGTCATGACGAGAGGGATGGGGCAGCGACGATCACCGTGGCTCGCGTCCGTTCGCCGTTCGGCGTCGTCGAGCTGTCCCAGGACGATCTCGTGACGGGATTTCGCGAAGCGCCGGTGCTCGACGAGTGGGTCAGTTGCGGCGTCTACTTCCTCGGGTCGGAAGCGCTCGCAAGGCTCCCGGAGCGTGGAGATCACGAGGCGACGACGTTCCCTGAGCTCGCCCGCGAAGGCAAGCTGCGGGCCTTTCGCCACGAGGGTCTCTGGATCACCGTGAACACGCCGAAAGACCTGCGGCTCGCGGAAAAGCACGTCGAGGAGCACCCGGAGTGGCTGCGCCCGCCGGCTAAGCAGGAGAGCAGGGCTTGACTCGTTTCTTCCGGCGCAGTAGGAACGCACCCGTGAGTGAGCTTTCCCCCAACCTTTTCGACCTCGACCGGTTCGCGCAGAAGGTCAAGCGGGTCGAGAAGCCCTGGGGCTACGAGATCATCTACGCGACGACGCCGCAATACTCGGGGAAGATCCTGTTCATCCGCGAAGGCGAGCAGCTGAGCCTCCAGTTCCACCGGCAGAAGGACGAGGTCGTGTACCTGCACGAAGGCAGGATCGAGCTCGAGATCGGCGACCCGGGCGGCAACCTGGACCGCGAGGTCGTCTCGCCGGGACACGCGTTCCACCTGGAGCCAGGAGTCGTCCACCGCTGGCGCGCGCTCGAGGACTCGATCGTGCTCGAAGTGTCGACGTCGGAGCTCGACGACGTCGTCCGCCTCGAGGATCGGTACGGCCGCACCGAACAGACCTAGGTCCTAGATCAACCATCTAGACTGCCTCCCGGCAATGGCGACGGCAGCACCCAGTCACGACGTCAAGGATCTCGGGCTTGCACCCGGCGGCGTCCAGCGCATCGAGTGGGCTGACCGCCTCATGCCGGTGCTATTGGCCATCCGGGAGCGCTTCGAGGCGGAGCAGCCGCTGTCCGGCATCCGGGTCTCGGCCTGCCTGCACGTCACGACCGAGACCGCGAACCTCGCCCGGACACTCAAGGCGGGCGGCGCGGACGTGGTTCTCTGCGCCTCGAACCCGCTCTCGACGCAGGATGACGTGGCGGCCGCCCTCGTCTCGGAGTACGGCATCCCGGTCTTCGCCATCAGGGGCGAGGACGACGACACGTACTACTCGCACATCACGGCCGCGATCGACCACCGGCCGCACATGACCATGGACGACGGGGCCGACGTGATCGGTGTCCTCCACAAGGACCGACGCGACCAGCTGGGCGACATCATCGGCGGTACCGAGGAGACGACCACCGGTGTCATCCGGCTGAAGGCGCTCGAGGCTCAGGGCGACCTCGCCTTTCCGATCGTGGCCGTGAACGAGGCGAAGACGAAGCACCTCTTCGACAATCGCTACGGCACGGGGCAGTCGACCATCGACGGCATCATCCGCGCCACCAACATCCTGCTCGCCGGGCGGAAGTTCGTCATCTCCGGCTACGGCTGGGTGGGCCGCGGCGTCGCCATGCGAGCCCGGGGGATGGGCGCGCACGTGATCATCACCGAGGTCGATCCGATGCGCGCGCTCGAGGCGCTCATGGACGGCTACGAGGTGCTCGCCATGGAGAAGGCTGCTGAGATCGGCGACATCTTCTGTACGGCCACGGGCGACAAGAACGTGATCGCGCGCCACCACGTCGAACGAATGAAGGACGGCGCCGTCCTCGCGAACACGGGGCACTTCAACGTCGAGATCGACATCCCCGGCATCGCGGAGCTCGCGGAGTCTCGCCGCCCTGCGCGGACGAACGTCGAGGAGTTCACGCTGCCCGACGGGCGCAAGATCAATCTCGTCGCCGACGGCCGTCTCGTGAATCTCTCGGCCGCCGAGGGCCATCCGGCAGCCGTCATGGACATGAGCTTCGCGAACCAGGCGCTCTCGGCCGAGTACGTCGCCCAGAACGCGGACGAGCTCGAGCCCAAGGTCTACGTCGTGCCCGAGGAGATCGACCGCGAGATCGCCCGCTTGAAACTGGAGACACTCGGCGTCGAGATCGACACCCTCACCGGGGAGCAGGAGAAGTACCTCGCTTCCTGGGACGAGGGCAC
>DASQGA010000268.1:0-1929 GCA_035632855.1 Gaiellaceae bacterium
TCGCGGGCATGCTCGTGACGGAGGCGGTGCGCGGTGAGGGCGGACGCCTGTTCAACGCGAACGGCGAGCGATACATGCAGCGGTACGACCCGGTCCGCCTCGAGCTGTCGACGCGTGACCGCGTCGCGCTTGCGAACTTCACCGAGATCCGCGAGGGGCGCGGCACTGCCCACGGCGGCGTGCTCCTCGACATCTCGCACCTGCCAAAGGACGTCATCCTGGAGAAGCTGCCTCGCATGTACCGACAGTTCGTGGAGTACGAGATGCTCGACATCTCGCGCGAGCCGATGGAGGTGGCGCCGACGGCGCACTACTCGATGGGCGGTGTCGTCGTCGATCCCGACACGACGGCGACCGAGGTCGAGGGGTTGTTCGCCGCCGGCGAGGTGACGTCGGGCCTGCACGGCGCGAACCGTCTGGGCGGGAACTCGCTTGCCGAGACGGTCGTGTTCGGCCGGCGCGCCGGTGAGCACGCCGCCGCGCTCGCGACGGCCCGGGACGTCTCGATCCACCCAAGGCATGTCACCCAGGAGGCGAACGCCGAGCTCGAGGACGCCGTGCGGCCGGGCACCGAGCTGGCTCGGCCGCTGCAGCGGGCGGTCCGCGACGTGATGTGGAAAAGGTGTGGAGTCGTTCGAGACGAGGCCGGACTCCGGCGGGGGCTCTCCGAGCTCCGGGACATCGCCGCGGCCGTCGGCTCCGTCGACATCAGCCCGAACGAGGAGGGGTGGGACGACCTCGGTCACCTGTTCGACCTGCGCGCGTCACTGGCCGCGGCGGAGGTGACGCTCCTGGGGGCTATCGAGCGGAAGGAGACGCGCGGCGCGCACAACCGGGCCGACTTCCTCCGGCCTGACGACGAGCTACGCGTGAGTTTCCGCGAGCGGCGGGACGGAGGAGGACGCTTCCGTTTCGACGCCGTTCCCGTGCCACCCGTTCCCGACCACCTCCGCGCCTGGGTCGATCGGGCGGCCGAGCCGGAGGTCGCCGGCGACCGGCTGCTCGAGTAGCTCGAACGCGCGATGCACGCTCGGGCTCCGGGATGCAGACGGGCCGCAGGGAAGGGGACCTGCGTCAGGTCTTCCGAGATGCGTGCCGACGAGCAGACTTCATCGCCGAAGAACAGCGTCTCGTTGGTCCGCGCGATCTCGACCAGCGTCGCCCACTACGTGACGGTGAGGACGCTCGCCCAGGCGCTCCCGGGTGTGGAGTGCATTTATTCGGTTCACCCCTCTGAGCAGGGCATTCGGACCTGGCTCAGAACCTGGACTCCGCCTGTCCCGGCGAAGCAGTCGGGGACCCTCGGGACCGCACCCATGGAAGCTGGCCTCCGAAGTTGAGCGGAGGGCGCTCATGCTTAGACCCTGCGCGCCCTTAATTAGACCCTGCGCGCCCTTAAATGGAGCCGGCCGAGGGGGCGACTCGTCACCCCCGTTCGGAGGATCACGCCCTACCCCTCGATCCGGCCCCCGGCCTGGGAGACACCTGGTCAGCGGCCGGATCTGGATAAGTGCACCCTTCAGGCCACCTGATCGCCATCCGGAAGAGCTCCGACGAGGGCGTGAACCTTCGCTCGAGCCTCCTCCGGCCCATCCGTCTCGACGACGCCGGCTGCGTCGGTCACCATCTCCGTGATCGGCCAGAACGTGATCCCCTCCCCGTAGGAGAGGCAGCGGCCACGGAGGACGCGCGCGGCACCGTCGATGCTGTTCAAGAACTCGAGGGCGAGCCTGGACTTCCCGATCCCCGCGGTTCCGAGGACGGTGAAGAGATAGCTCGTGCGGTCCGCGACGGCCGAGTCGAACGCATCCTCGAGGAGACGCAGGGGCCGTTCGCGTCCGACCATCGGTGGATCGCCTCGCCGAGCCCGTCCGGGAGCGCCGGGCCTCACGTCGAGCACTCGGTAGGCGCCGACCAGCTCCGCCTTCC
>DASQGA010000269.1:0-3362 GCA_035632855.1 Gaiellaceae bacterium
CAGCTCTTCGCCGACCCGACGAACCTCGTCCTTGAAGAGCATCCGCAGCGGCTCGACGAGGTCGAAGTCCATCTCCTCCGGGAGACCGCCGACGTTGTGGTGCGACTTGATCGTGGCGGCGACGCCGTCCCCCGAGCCGCCGCCCGACTCGATCACGTCGGAGTAGAGCGTTCCCTGGACGAGGTGATGGATCGTGCCGAGCCGGCGGGACTCCTCCTCGAAGACGCGGATGAACTCCTCGCCGATCCGCTTTCGCTTCTCTTCCGGGTCGGTGACGCCTTCGAGCCGGGCGAGGAACCGCTCGCGGGCGTCGACGTGGATCAGCGGCACCTGGAAGTGGCGCTCGAAGGTCTCGACGACCTGGATCGCCTCGTCCTTTCGAAGCAGCCCATGGTCGACGAAGACGCAGGTCAACTGCTCGCCGACCGCACGATGGACGAGGAGCGCCGCCACCGCCGAGTCGACTCCCCCGGACAGCGCGCAGAGCACGCGATCGCTCCCCACCTGGGAGCGGATGCGGGCGGTCTCCTCCTCGATCACGGCCGTGGGCGTCCAGACCGGCGGGGCGTCGGCAACGTGGAAGAGGAAGTTTTTGAGGATGTCCATGCCGTGGGGCGTGTGCACGACCTCGGGGTGGAACTGGACGCCGTAGAGGCCGCGGTCGGGCGCCTCGAACGCGGCGATCGGAGCCGAGGGCGAGGACGCCGTCACTCGTGCACCCGAAGGAGCCGCGACCACCGAGTCCCGGTGGCTCATCCAGCATGCCTGCTCGGCGGGGAGCCCTTCGAAGAGCGCGCTCCCGTCCTCGGCCTGGAGCTCGGAGCGTCCGAATTCGGCACGGTCGGTGCGGTCGACCTCGCCGTCCAGCTGGTGTGCGATCAGCTGCATGCCGTAGCAGATGCCGAGCATGGGCACGCCGAGGTCGTAGATTCCCGGATCGAGCTGCGGCGCCTCGTCCGCGTACACCGAGGCAGGCCCGCCAGAGAGGATGAGCCCGAGTGGCCGGCGGGCGCGCATGGCGTCAACTGACATCGTGTGCGGAACGAGCTCCGAATAGACGCGGCACTCGCGTACCCGGCGGGCGATCAGCTGCGAATACTGGCCGCCCATGTCGACGACGAGTACGGGCCGCTCCTCGACGGGAGCCTCCGGGATCGGAAGTACCTGGCCCATTAGATGGTTGGTCGCCGATTGGCCATCTAGACCCCCCGGTAGTTCGGGGCCTCCTTCGTCATTGAGACGTCGTGCGGATGGCTCTCGCGCAAGCCGGCTGCCGTGACGCGGACGAACGTGGCGCGCTTCAGGTCGTCGATGGTCGCGGCGCCGCAGTAGCCCATCGCCTGGCGCACCCCGCCGACGAGCTGGTGGAGCACGGGCCGGAGCGGCCCCTTGTAGCTCACGCGGCCCTCGATCCCCTCCGGCACCAGCTTCTCGACGTCGTCGACATCCGCCTGGAAATACCTGTCCTTCGAATACGAGCGCGACTTCATGGCGCCGAGCGAGCCCATGCCCCGGTACTCCTTGAACCGCTCTCCCTGGTGGAGCACGACGTCGCCCGGGCTCTCGTCGACGCCGGCCAGGAGCCCGCCGAGCATGACGCAGTCCCCGCCCGCAGCCAGCGCCTTCGCGATGTCGCCGGAGTGCTGGATGCCACCATCCGCGATCAGCGGGACGTCGTGCCTCGCCGCGACCTGGGCGCAGTCGTAGACGGCCGTCACCTGTGGGACGCCGACGCCTGCCACCACGCGCGTGGTGCAGATCGCGCCCGGGCCCATCCCGACCTTGATCGCGTCCGCACCGGCGTCGACGAGCGCCTCGGCGCCCTCCCGCGTCGCGACGTTCCCGCCGACGACCGGAAGGTCGGTGCGGCCCTTGAGCTCCCGGATCGTCTCGAGGACTCCGATGGAATGTCCGTGGGACGTGTCGACGACGAGCGCGTCGACGTCCGAGGCGAGCAGCGCTTCCGCGCGCTCGATTCCTTCCTCGCCGACCCCCACGGCGGCGGCGACCCGGAGCCGGCCTCGCTCGTCCTTCGTCGCATGCGGAAACTGCACGCGCTTCTGGATGTCCTTCACAGTGATGAGGCCTCGTAGCGTGCCGTCGGAGTCGACGACCGGGAGCTTCTCGACCTTGTGGCGGTGGAGCGTCTCACGTGCCTGCTCGAGGGTCGTGCTCTCCGCGACCGTGACGAGGTTCTCCGAAGTCATGAGAGTCGAGACTGGCCGGTCGACATCGCCCTGGAAGCGGAGATCGCGGTTGGTCAGGATCCCGACGAGCTTCCCGCGCTCGTCCGTGATCGGGACGCCGGAGATGTGGTAGCGGCCCATGAGCTCCAAGGCCTCCGAGACGAGCGCGTCGGGCCCGAGGGTCACCGGCTCGACGATCATGCCGGCCTCCGAGCGCTTGACCTTGTCGACTTCGGCCACCTGGTCGGCGACGGGGAGGTTCCTGTGCACCACGCCGATGCCGCCCTCACGGGCGAGCCCAATGGCCATCCGCGCCTCGGTGACGGTGTCCATGGCGGCGGAGACGACCGGGATCTCGATCTCGATCCCGCGGGCGAAGCGAGTCCGCGTCGACACCTCGCTGGGGAGGACATCGGACTCGGCCGGCACGAGCAGCACGTCGCCGAAGGTGAGCCCCTCCTTCGCGAACTTCCGCTCGAGCGTCAGGAGCCGCTCGATCTCGGCACGTCCCAGCTCGAGCTCCATTGCTATCGAGCTCCCCCCGAGGCACAAAACCCAGGCGCTTTCTGCTCGCCTGGGTTCCGAAAACCGCTGTTTCTACCGCCTCTCAAGTGACACGATCGTACCACCCAGGCCAGACGGCTCAGGGGGCCTCGACGGGGTCGAGCTGGTCGACCTCGACGAGGCCGGCGAGGCGACTCGCCTCCCGCGGATCGAACCGCCCGGCGCCCGCCTCGAGGACCGAGGCTGCGCCGGCGGCGACGGCGGTGCGCACGGCATCCTCGAGTGGACGGCCGGCTGCACGGGCCGCGATGAAAGCTGCGAGCAGGACGTCCCCCGCGCCGACGGCAGAAACGGCTTCCAGGACCGGCGCCCGGCCACGCAGCCGGTGCTCGCTGCGATCCTCCCGCAGCAGTGCGTAGCAGCCGTCGGGGACCGTTAGGACGACGTTTCGCGCGCCGAGCTCCGCGATCTCGTCGAGCCCGGTCACGAGGTCCTCTGCATCCGTGAACTCGTGGCCGACGAGCGGCTCTGCCTCGGTCATGTTGGGTGAGACGAGGTAGGGCTCGGCCTCGACTCCGAGCCGCAGGGGCTCGCCGTCGCAGTCGAGAACGGAGAGAACGTGCTTGCGGTTGAGGTCCCGGATCAACTCGGCGTAGAACCCCGGGTCGACAC
>DASQGA010000270.1:0-3989 GCA_035632855.1 Gaiellaceae bacterium
CGGCCGCGGCGACCAGGACGCGTTCGAAGAGCTCTACCGGCGCTTCGCTCGCCCCGTCCTCGCCATGGCCCGGCGCCAGCTCGGGGACAACGGGCGCGCCGAGGAGGCGGCCCAGGAGACCTTCGCGGCGATCTGGCGCTCGGCCAGGAGCTACCGCGCCGAGCGAGGTACCGCCTCCGCCTGGCTCTTCGCCGTCGCCCGCCACGCGATCATCGACCGCGCGCGCCAACGCCCCGTCCCGGTAGCCGAGATTCCCGAGATCCCGAGCGCGGACGCCAGCCCCGATGAAGCCGCCGAGGTCACGTGGCTTGCCTGGCGGGTCCACTCGGCGCTCGAGCGGCTGCCCGAGCGCGAGCGAGTCGTCCTCGAGCTCGCCTACTGGAGCGGGCTTTCCCAGACCGAGATCGCGAGCTATCTCGACGTCCCCCTGGGCACGGTTAAGACCCGGACGCGGGCCGGTCTAGCCCGGCTCGGCCCCCTCCTCGAGGAAGTACGGACGTGAGCGAGCCGCGCGACATCAAGGGCCTGGTCGGCGACGACGTCCCGGAGGCAGAGCTCGCCGAGCTCGCCCGGGTCGACGCGCTCCTTCGGTCGGTGCCACCGCCGGCACCCGAGGTTCCCGGGACGCTCACGAGAGCGGTCACGGGCCCGCACCCTGTCTCTACGCGACAGCGCCGTGGGCGCCTGGCCGTCGCGGCCGCGCTTGCGGCGGCGATCGCCGCGCTCTCCTTCGGCGTCGGAGGCTGGCTCTTTGGCGGCGACAACTTTGACGCCCGCGACACGGTGCCGATGGAGGCGTCGGACGACGCCCGCGGGGCAACGGCGCTCATCCGCCTCGGGCACGGCAAGGGCGGTGGAAACTGGGAGCTCGAGCTCGAAACCAAGGGGCTTCCGAAGCTTCCCGAAGGGGGCTACTACGTTCTGTGGCTTTCGAAGGACGGGGAGTACGCGGCCACCTGCGGCACCTTCTCGGTCGGCTCCGGGACGACGACCGTCCGGATGAACGCCTCCTACCGGCTAGCCGACTACGACGCGTGGTTCGTGACTGCGAACGTCCCGGGCCAGGACGAGAACGCCGAGCCTCCCTGGCTCCTGAAGGCCGAGATCACGCGGACCTAGTCCGACTAACTAAGCAGGCTCTCGGTCGTGCACCGACGCGCCGCCCGCGCCCGCGCGCGCCCCGGGCGGATAGGGCTCTAGGTCGTTCACGAACCCGGGCTGCGACTCGACGCGTTCGAGCCACGCTCGCACCGCGGGAAACGGCTCCAGGTCGATCTCGCCCTGGTCGGCGACGTGCGCGTACGCGTAGAGGCCGATGTCGGCCACCGTGTAGCGACCGGCGACCAGGAACTCGTCCGCAGCGACGTGGCGCTCGAGGATCCCGAGCGCGGCCGCCCCCGACGCCCGGTGGAGCTCCCAGGCCTCGCGCCGCAGCTCGTCCCGACCGGTGAGGCGCCAGAACCGCGCGCTGCCGACGTTCGGCTCGACGAGGTTCTGCTCGAAGAAGAGCCACTGCCAGACGTGAGCCTCTTCCACCGGCTCCGCCGGGAGGTAGGGGGTGCCGCGCGCTAGAAAGAGCAGGATCGCGTTCGACTCGGCGAGCAGCTCGCCGGAGTCGAGCTCGAGCACCGGCGTCCTCCCCGCAGGGTTCCGGGCGAGATGCTCGGCCGTCTGACTCTCGCCGGCGAAGATGTCGACGGGTACCCGCTCGTAGGCCAGGCCCAGGTGGGCCAGGAGGATTCGAACCTTGAGGCAGTTCGCCGAGGCGCCGTAGTCGTAGAGCTTCATGACCAGTGCAACGCGCCGCCCGCCGGGACCGTGAGGCCTACCTACGGCGCGATGCGACCGCTGGCGACGAACGACGCGTGTGTCACCGGCATCTTCTCGGCGAGGAAGAGCTCGCAGGCATCCGCGTAGCGCCTGATCTCGCGCTGGGCTGTCTCGGCGGCGCGGAGCGAGACGAAGTTCATGAGCGCTCGGGCGTTCACCGTCCAGTAGAACTCGGTGTAGGCCCCGACCGGAATGGCTGCGCGCGCTAGCTCGCGGGCGACTCCCGCCTCGACGAGCCGCTCGTAGGCGGCGTAGGCGGCCTCGTAGACGGCCCGCAGCTCCTCTCGTGCGGTCTCGGCTAGCTCGTCGGACACGGGCTCGAAGGAGTAGGAGCCCGGTTTCCCGATCTGGCTCCGCACGTCCTCGGGCTCGGGGATGTAGAACTCGTCAGTGGCGCGGGCGTAGCGCATGCTGAACTCGTTGAACGACCCGATCCGGTGGCGAAACCACTCGCGCGCGACGAAGAGCGGCGTCCGGATGTGGAAGCGGAAAGCGTTGTGCTCGAACGGCGTCCCGTGGCGATCGCGCATGAGAAAGCGGATGAGACCCTCGTCGGACTCGTCCATCTCCTCCTTCCGGCGGGCGAAGCTCACCCGCGCCGCGTTCACCACCGACAGGTCCGTCGCCATCGCGTCGTCGAGCCGGACGAACCCGTGATCCAGGACGCGGATCGTGTTCTCGGGTATGACCTCTGAGGTGACCGCCATCGAATCGAGTCTAACGAGGGCGTACGTCGGATCCTCGGGCTTCTCGTACTCCTCCTGGAAGGGCGGCTTTTACCCCGCTGACGCCAGGGAGATCGACTTCCTGGGGCTCTACGCGGATCGGCTTCCTGCCGTCGAGGTGAACTCGACCTTCTACCAGCTTCCGTCAGAAGCGACCTTCGAACGCTGGGCAGAGTCGACCCCGGCCGACTTCCGCTTCGCCCTCAAGATGAACCGCCGCGTGACTCTCGCCGGGCGGCTCGAGCTCCTGCCGGCATTCTGCGACCGCGCTCGCCTCCTCGGCGACCGCCTGGGGCCGATCCGGTTCGCGCTCGACCGCCCACGCGACGACGGCTTCCTGCAGCTTCTTCTGGACTCGCTGGATCCAGAGCTCGCGTACGCCTTCGAGCTCCGCCATCCAAGCTGGGAAGACTCCGCGAACCGGCTGCTCGCCGAGCGCGGGATCGCCAGGATCGACAAGCTCGAGGACGGCCCCGGGTTCCGCTACCTCCGGTTGCGAGAGCCGCCGTACGACGAGAGCCAGCTCGAGGACTGGGCGGGCCGGATCCAGCCGCTGCTCATGAGGGACCTCGACGTCTACTGCTTCTTCCGCCACGAGGACGAGCCGACCGCGCCGGCCTACGCGAGCCGGCTCCTCGCGCTCCTCCGCGGTTAGAGTGCGCGAACCCGCCGAAGGAGCGACCATGGCCTACGAAGTTCCGCCACTCCCCTATGACTACGCCGCGCTCGAGCCGCATATCGACGAGCAGACGATGCGCGTGCACCACGACAAGCACCACCAGGCCTACGTCGACAAGGCGAACGCCGCCCTCGAGGGAACCGAGTGGGCCGACCGGCCAGTCGAGCAAGTTCTCGCGAACCTCGAAATCCTTCCCGAGGACAAGCAGGCCGCCGTTCGCAACAACGCAGGCGGCCACGCCAACCACTCCATGTTCTGGGAGATCATGAGCCCGGACGGCGGCGGCGAGCCCTCGGGCGCGCTCGCGGAGGCGATCGAGAAGACGTTCGACAGCCTTGAAGCCCTCCAGGAGGCGGTCAACCTCGGCGGTGTCAACCGGTTCGGCAGCGGCTGGACCTGGCTTGTCCACGACGGCACCGCGCTCGCGGTGGTCTCGACGCCGAACCAGGACAGCCCGATCTCGAACAGCGACGTGCCGCTGCTCGGTATCGACGTCTGGGAGCATGCCTACTACCTGAAGTACCAGAACCGGCGTCCGGATTACCTGGCGGCGTGGTGGAACGTCGTCAATTGGGACGCCGTCGCGGCTCGGTACGACGAAGCCGCCCGCAAGTGAAGGCGAAGATCGCCGAGTCCCGGGAGGTTGCGAAGGGGACGCTCTACGTCGTCTTCGACCTGCTCGGCCACGAGGTCGAGTTCAAGGCGGGCCAGTACTTCTGGGTCACGCTCCTCGACCCGCCCTATGACGACGAGAA
>DASQGA010000271.1:0-7385 GCA_035632855.1 Gaiellaceae bacterium
GCATAGGTGTTCGAGGTGAAGGGGGTGGCAATATCGGTCTTGGCGGTATGGATGAAGGCGCCCGCGTTGAGGTTCACCCCGGGGAAGTCCACCGAGTAGGGGCCCGAGCCGGAATCGGTGATTGCGTCGGTGACGACGAAGTCACCCGCGGCGGCGGGGTTGTAGAAGATGGTGCTTGCCCCGTCGAAGTACTGCCGGGTCGGGCTCGTGCCCTCGGCGACGCTGAAGCTCGTGTGCGTCGGGCCGGTGTCGTCGGCGGCCGGGTGGGCGATCTGGGCGACCCCGTCGTTGACGTGGAAGTCGAGCTGGCGACGAGTGGCATTCGCGGTGTTCATGTTTGCGGTCTGGTGACGCCAGTAGTCCACGAAAAGTGTCTCGCCCGCTGCGAGCGAGAACTTCGGGATCGCGTAGCTGGCCGTCGTCGTCACGGGGTTCACATTGGACCGCAGGTTCTGGGCGGCCGGGTCGTCCGTGGGCGCGAGGATCGTCCCCGTGACCGTGAAGGTGCTCCCGCTGATCGTTCCCTTGAAGAGGCCGACCGTGAGGACGGCGGCACCCGCCGTCAGCGGCGTTGCGTTATTCGTGATGTCGGTCTTGACCGTGAAGCTCCAGGTTCCCGCGGGGAAGCCCGTCGCCCCGCCGGCCGGCGAGATGATCCAGCCCAGCCCGTCTGTGGTCGCCGGGATGGCCGCCAGTCGTGCAACGACCGAGGCGCTCGGATTCCACGCGTACCAGCCGGTGACGTTCTGGGCAGGGATGTTGTCGGTGGTTGTGTCGATGGCCCCCGTTCCCGTCCCCATCCTCCATGAGCCTGTGACAGCCGATGGGGTACTCCGCAGGTTGAGCGGCGTCGGGTAGCTGGCGGCAGGATCGATGACGTAGGGGAGAGGAAGCTTGCGGTCGTCCAGCCGAAGGCGGAGCCACCAGCCCTCGCGCTCGTGGACGAGCGACCAGCGGAGCCCTGCCGGCGTGATGTCTCGCCCGGTGGCGTCCAGGATCGCGACCGGGCGGATGGTGATCGAGGACTGACCGCGGAGGCCGACGAACCGGACGCCGCCGTTCGCTTCGAGCCGCGGCCGAAGGCCTGCCGCACCCAGGCGCCAGCGCCAGGTTCGAACGCCCTGGTGGCGGACGACCGTGAGGTAGAGCTCGGTCTTGTCCGGCTGGACGGTGATCGTCTCGTGCCCGAAGGGCGTCCGCCGGCTGACGCCGTTGTCGAATGCAGTCCAGCCCGCCGTCCCCGTGCCCTCGCCGGCCACCGAGACCGAGGCGCCGGCCCGGCGGACCGTGTAGCCGGCCGGATCCACGTCAACCTGGACACCGGGTGCGGGCGTGCGAACCGTCGCGTCCGTCTCCCCCTGTGGGGAGCCGAGGGCGTTGGCGAGAAAGCTGGGGACTCCAGCAGTGCGCTCCGACGATCCGGTCAGCTGCAGGGTCGCGAAGAACGTGGCCGCGATGAGAGCGAGGAGAACGATCACGTTTTCCGAGGTGGGCGACCACGCAGAGGCCAGGCGGCCGGCCGGAGCCGGGCGCCTTCCCGTTCGCCGCAGTCCTAGGAAGTTGGTCATGGGTCTCGTCGCAGCGCTCTTTCGCGCGCGATATAGGCGGCATCGGTGTTTCCGGCTCAGCAGTCGAGCGGAATACTGCGTAAAAGTGGTAAAAACGGCTCGAAAATCACCCGATCGAGTGACGACCCCCTTCACGGTCCGGGTGACAGGCAGTAACCGCGATCGTTTTTTTCCGCGGCCAGCGTCGTCGGAACGGGTAAGTCAACCTTGAGTCGAGGGTTAGGGTGACCTCGTCAGAAGCCTTTTCCGGCATCTCTGGAGACGTGCGTACAATCCCGCCCATGGCGACGACCGAGGACCGTCGGCGAGCAGGCGCAACCGCCGAGTGGCAGCGCGAACTCTACGAGGACAAACCTGAGCGGGAGGCTCTGTTCTCGACGATGTCCGGCGTCCGCGTGGAGCCACTTTACACGCCCGACAACGTCGAGATCGACTACGACCGAGACCTCGGATTTCCCGGTGTCTTCCCGTACACGCGGGGCGTCTATCCGTCGATGTACCGCGGCCGTCTTTGGACGATGCGCCAGTTCGCGGGCTTCGGCATGGCGGAGGAGACGAACGCCCGCTTCAGATACCTGCTCGACCACGGACAGACTGGACTCTCGACGGCCTTCGACATGCCGACGCTCATGGGCTACGACTCGGATCATCCGAAGTCGGTCGGCGAGGTCGGCCGCGAGGGCGTCGCGGTCGACTCGCTCGAGGACCTGGAGCTCCTCTTCGACGGCATTCCCCTCGACAAGGTCTCCACCTCGATGACCATCAACGGGCCGGCGGCGATGCTCCTCGGCTTCTACGTCTGTGTCGCGGACGAGCAGGGTGTGCCGCACGATCGTCTCCGCGGGACGATCCAGACGGACATCCTCAAGGAGTACATCGCGCAGAAGGAGTGGATCTTCCCTCCCGAGCCGTCGATGCGCCTCTGCGTCGACATGATCGAGTTCTGCGCCCGCGAGGTGCCCCAGTGGCACCCGGTCTCCATCTCCGGTTACCACATCCGCGAGGCCGGCTCGTCCGCCGCCCAGGAACTCGCTTTCACCCTGGCCGACGGCTTCGCCTACGTGGAGGCGGCGATGGAGCGCGGCCTCGACGTGGACGACTTCGCCCCCCGCCTCTCCTTCTTCTTCAACGCCCATATCGACTTCTTCGAGGAGATCGCGAAGTACCGCGCCGCCCGCCGGATCTGGGCGCGTGAGCTCCGTGACCGCTATGGGGCCAAGAACCCCCGCTCGTGGCTCATGCGCTTCCACGCGCAGACCGCGGGGGTTTCATTGACGGCGCAGCAGCCCCAGGTGAACATCGTCCGCACCGCCCTCGAAGCGCTCGCCGCGGTCATGGGAGGCTGCCAGTCTCTCCACACGAACTCCTTCGACGAGGCACTTGCCCTGCCGACCGAGCACGCCGTCAAGATCGCGCTGCGCACGCAGCAGGTGATCGCGCACGAGACGGGAGTGGCAAGCTCGATCGATCCGCTTGGCGGCTCCTACTTCGTCGAGGAGCTGACGAATCGGCTCGAGCAGGAGGCCCTCGACTACTTCGAGCGCATCCGGGAACTCGGCGGAGTCATTGCGGCGATCAAGGAGAACTTCTTCCAGCGGGAGATCGCGGAGGCGTCGTTCCGGTTTCAGCGTGAGGTGGAGGCGGGGGAGCGGGTGATCGTGGGCGTCAACCGCTACGAGGACGCGGGCGAGGAGGACATCGACATCCTTCACATCGATCCTGCGCTCGAGCAGAAGCAGATCGACCGGGTGCAAGCACTCCGCACGCGCCGCGACGCCGCCGCCGTGGAGGACGCGCTGGCTCGCCTCAAGCGCGATGCGACGCAGAACGATGTGAACCTCATGCCGGCGATCATCGAAGCCTCGAAGGCCTACGCGACCATGGGCGAGATGTGCGATGCCCTGCGCGAGGTCTGGGGCGTCTGGCGCGAGACACCCGTCTTCTAGGCGCTCGGGGTCCGGGATCGGGTGCTGGTGGTACCCAGGGTGCCTGCAATTTCGCGACGGTATCCCCCGTCGTGGGGATTTCCCTTCCTGCGCGCGCAGCCGAGGCTCTGGTGTCATCTAATTCCGACATTCGCTGCGACTCAAGGAGAAAGACTGACGTGGAGGCCCTGAACGGAGAAGGGAACGATTCTCGGACCCACTGGCAGCGTCCCGACGCGCCGCTCGGCACCCTCATCTTTCGCGAGGGTCTTCTGTCTGCCGAGCAGCTCGAGGACTCTCTCGGCGAGGCCGTCAAGACCGGCAAGCGCCTCGGCCAGGTCCTGGTCGACAAAGGCCTTCTCCAGGAGAGCCAGGTCGCCCGCATCATCGCCAAGCAAAAGGGCCTCGGATTCGTGAACCTCGGCGAGCTGCAGATCGACCCCGACACGGCCCGTCTCCTGCCGCACGAGACGGCGTGGCTCCACCACGCACTTCCGATCGGCGTCGAGGACGGCCTGCTCGTCGTCGCGGTCGAAGATCCGACGGACGAAGAGGCACTCCAAACCGTCAAGACTGCACTTGGTCGCGAGGCCCGATTCGTGGTCGCCACGCGCAGCGAGATTCTCCGCATTCTCGATGAGCTATCGAGCCAGAAGGCTCCTCAGCCTGTCCCGCCGGGACTCCTCGAGGGCCCGACCCTGAACGGTAATAGCCTCGCTGACACCTACTCGAGCGATCCCGAGCCGAACGCACCTCCCGCCCCGGTGACCGTCGAGTTGTCTCCCCTTCGCATCGCGGAGCCCGAACCGGACCCGGAGCAAGCGATTGCACCTGAGCCGGAGCTCGACCCCGCAGCCGTCCAGGCGCCCGAGCCCGTGCTCGAGCCCGTGCTCGAGCCGGAGCCAGCAGCAGTCGAGGCGCCGGCGGCCGTACCCGAGCCCGTCCCGGTCGCTACCACAGTCGTCTCTGAACCGCCGGTTGCGGTGCCCGAGCCCGTCCAGCCCGCCGCGGTCGCGCCAGAGCCCGTCCAGCCCGCGGTCGAGCCAGCGCCCATGCAGCCCGCTGCGCTCGAGCCAGCCCCCGTCCAGCCGCCCGCTGTCGAGCCAGAGCCCGTCCAGCCCGCGGTCGAGCCAGCGCCCATGCAGCCCGCTGCGGTCGAGCCAGCCCCCGTCCAGCCGCTGGCTGTCGAGCCAGAGCCCGTCCAGCCCGCGGCCGTCGAGCCCGAGCTCGTGCAGCCCCAGGCGATCGAGCCAGAGCCCGTGTGGCCGGCGGAGGTCGAGCCAGCGCCCGTCCTGCCCGCGGCCGTCGAGCCGGAGCCTGTCCACCCCACGGCCGTCGAGCCGGCACCCGTGCAGCTAGCGACGGTCGAGCCGGCCCCCGTCCAGCCCCAGCCCGCGGCCGTCGAGCCCGCACCACCCGCGGAGACGGCAGCGCCCTTCGGACAGTCGCCGGTCGCCCCTGCTGAGCCCGACCCCCTTCCTGCGCTGGCGCTGCAGGCTGACGAGCCTCCTACGCCCGACTTCGGTCCGCAGCTTCGACCGGCAGCTTTCCCCGAATCGGCGACACCGGAGGGCGAGGAGGGTGCAACTCTGGCGCAGGCGGTCTCGGGATCTGTACCTGCGCCTCGCAGCGAAGGACATGAGGTCGTGGTGCGGCTGACGGACGGCGAGGTGGTCAGCGCCGGAAGCTTCCCGAGCGGCGACATGGCGAAGGACGCTGCGAAGATCCTGACGCGACAGATCGCCTCGAGCCCGGACGGCGAGTGGCCCGAGATCGGCGGGCGGTTCGTACGCCCGGACCTGATCGTCTCGGTCGACGTCGTTTAGGCCTCCTAGATCTGGACGACCAGCCCGTCGCGTGCGACGCGAACCCCGTCCGAGGCCAGCTCGACGGGACGGTGGGTGACGAGCAGCGGCCCGTCGGCCGCAGCCTCCGCCTCCTGGAGCGTCAGGTGCCCGCGCGGCGGGCCGTCGAGCTCCGGCGTTCCGAGAGTCGCCTCGCACAGAAAGAGGTCAGCGCCCCTGGCGAGATCGGCGAGCTCCTCCGCGGGCCCTGAATCCCCGGAGTAGGCCATCGTTCTCCCGTCCTGGTGCACCCGAAAGCCGAAGGCCTCAAGCGTGTAGTGCGGCACTCGGCGAGCTTCGACCTCGAATCCAGCCGCCTCGAACGGCTGGCCCGGCTTGAACTCCTTGAGCTCGAAGGCGACGTCGAACATGTTGGGGTTGCCCCACAGCGCAGTGAATTTCGCCAGTTCTTCGCCGCCGCCGGGAGGCAGCCAGAGTTCGGGCCGAGGCAAAGGCGCGGCGCCGTAGGCGGCGAGCCAGGCCCAGGGTACGAGGTCGCCCCAGTGGTCCAGGTGGAAGTGCGTGATCGCGATCGCGTCGACGTCTTCGCGTCCCGCCTCCCGGAGGCGGCCGAGGACTCCAGGGCCGCAGTCGAGGAGAAGCTTGCCGCCCTCTCCAGCCTGGTCAAGGAGGTAGCCGGACTGCGCGCTCCCGGGGTTCGGCCAGGCCGGCGAGGAGCCGATAATGGTGAGGCGCACCTCCATATACTTGCTCAGGTGGCCAGGAAGATCCGCGTCGTGATCGCGAAGCCCGGCCTCGATGGACATGATCGCGGCGCGAAGATCATCGCGCGCGCGCTCCGCGACGCCGGGATGGAGGTCATCTATACGGGCCTTCATCAGACTCCGGAGCAGGTCGTCGAGACGGCCCTGCAGGAGGATGCGGACGCGGTTGGCATCTCGATTCTTTCGGGCGCGCACATGACGCTCGTCCCCAAGATCGTCGACGGCCTGCGCGAGCACGAGCTCGACGACGTGCTCGTGGTAGTGGGGGGAACGATCCCGAAGGCTGACATCAAGGCGCTCAAGGAGCAGGGCGTCGCGGAAGTGTTTACGCCGGGCGCACCGCTCTCCGACATCGTGGACTTTCTGAAGGTTCACGTCCCGGTGGAGGCCTGACGTGGCCATCGCGAGGGCAGCCGCTCGGACTCCGCTGTCACGATCCCGGCACGAATAGCCTGCCACCCGTGCGCAGATCGGACGTACGCTGGCCGCGGGGGAACGGTAACCAGGGGGTCCCCCGGGGGAGACACTCTCGGATCCGTTGTCGGGAGGCCGACTGATGGCGATTCGAGTCGAGCGGGAGGGCGGGGCCGCCATCGTCGTCGTCGACCGGACGGACGCGCTGAACGCGCTCGACATCGAGCACGCTCGCGTGCTCTGCGACTGCCTCGCCGAGCTGGCCGTCGACCCGGAGGCGCGGGTGGTCGTGCTCACGGGAGCCGGCGACAAAGCCTTCATCGCGGGCGCCGACATCAAGTACATGCAGGGGCTCGGCGTGCTCGAGGCGCGCGAGTGGGGAGAGCTCGGGCATGCCTGCGCAACGCTCCTCGAGACGATGCCGAAGCCGACTATCGCGGCGATCAACGGCTACGCCCTCGGTGGAGGCTGCGAGCTCGCGCTCGCCGCTGACCTTCGCATCGCCGCCTCGACCGCGAAGCTGGGCCAGCCGGAGATCAACCTGGGGATCATTCCTGGCTGGGGTGGCTCGCAGCGCCTCGCCCGAGTAGCCACCGTCGCCTACGCCAAGGAGCTGATCTACACCGGTCGGAACGTCGATGCCGCCGAAGCTCTCGCTCGAGGCCTCGTCAGCGAGGTGGTTGAACCGGACCGCCTCCGGGAGCGGGTGCTCGAGCTCTGCGAGACCCTCGCCGCGAAGAGCCCGGTTGCGCTCGCGTACGCGAAGGAATCGACGAACCTCGCGC
This sequence comes from Gaiellaceae bacterium, assembly GCA_035632855.1. Taxonomy (GTDB): domain Bacteria; phylum Actinomycetota; class Thermoleophilia; order Gaiellales; family Gaiellaceae; genus DASQGA01. The sequence continues at coordinate 7,262 of DASQGA010000271.1, forward strand.
TCCAGGGTGACCACAGGTCGAATCTCGAGGTGGAGGCGAGGCTCTTCTCGATGCTCTTCTCGACCGAGGACCAGAAGGAGGGCATGGCCGCTTTCATCGAGAAGCGGACGCCCGAGTTCCGCGG
>DASQGA010000272.1:0-5933 GCA_035632855.1 Gaiellaceae bacterium
GAGGGCGATCGGTTCGCAGCCGCCCGGGACGGCGTCGCGGTCGTTCGCGCACTCGCCGAGCTCCAGCTCTCGCTCGAGCGCGAACGCGTATGACCGTCCCTCGCCTCCGGCTCGCTCCCGCGGGGGAAACCATGTTTCCCCCGCGAGCCCCCTCCTTTGACCCGGTGGAGGAACCTCCCGGTTCCCCCACACCCCCTCCACACGCTCAGAGGCCAGAGGCTGGCCTATGAGCGAAATCGCCGGGACGGCAGTCGTCGCTCCCGACACCGTCGTCGGAGCGAACGTGCGCATCGAGGATGGAGCTGTCGTCGGGAAGCGCCCTTCTTTCGGGAAGCAGTCGACTGCCGCGCGGGCCGAGCTTCCTCCGCTCCAGATCGGCGAGGGCAGCTCCATCCTCGCGTGTGCGGTCGTCTTCGCCGGGACCAGCCTCGGCCGAGGGGTCATCGTCGGCGACCAGGCCTGCGTCCGGGAGCGCTGCACGATCGGGGACGACGTCGTGGTCGGACGCGGCGCATTCGTCGAGAACAATGTCACGATCGGAGCGCGAACACGCATTCAAGCCAACGCGTATGTGACCGCCTACTCGATGCTCGAGGAGGATGTCTTCATTGCCCCGTGCGCGATCACGACGAACGACAACTTCATGGGGCGCACCGAGAAGCGGCGTGCTCTGATGCGCGGGCCGACGATTCGCCGCGGAGCCCGGATCGGTGGCGGCGCCGTACTCCTGCCGGGGATCGAGATCGGCGAGGAGGCCTTCGTCGGCGCCGGGGCGGTCGTGCTGCGAGATGTGCCCGCCCGGGCCGTCGTCGTCGGCAACCCAGCCCGGCAGATCCGTGAGGTCCCTCCGGAGGAGCTCCTGCCTTAGGGCTTAAGCACGGTGAGGCCGTAGCTCCCGCCGCGGCCCCGGGTGAGCTTCACCTCGAGGAAGTACCACCCCGTGCGCGGGGCGCGGAAGACGATGGCGTCCCGAGTTCGGGTTGCCGTCGAGGAAGCGAGGCGCGCGGTGCCGGGAGCGCCGTCGAGCTTCTTCGTGTACGGACGCCAGAGCGCCAGGTCGGCGTTGGACCGGCGCGGGCTTCGCAGGGTGAAGATCCCCAGTTCGCCGGCGCGAAGCTCGATCCGGTAGACGTCGCGACCGTCCTCGTAGCGGGCGAGCGTCGGCCGAAGGATGCGGCGCGGGCCCCTGAGGGTCGCCGCACGCGAGCTCGTGTCGTCGTTCGGCTCCAGCTGATCGCGGGCAGGGGGCGAGCCAAGCCTGCGAATAGTCTCGTCCACGTTGAGCAAGCCGTAGCCGGAGCGGCTGTCGTGCCCAGGTTCTCCGATGTCACGAGCCGCGCGCGCGAGGATCGTCGCGAGCTGACCGGGCCGCAGGCTGAATGGGCGGGCCTGCGCAAGGGCCAGCGCTGCAGCCGCGGAGACGAGCGGGGCCGAGAACGACGTCCCCTTCGGGTTTCGATCCTCCGCATCGAGGGCGCACACGGTCGTGCCCGGCTCCGAGCAAGACGCGTCCGTGAAGGCGAGTGGAAGCGTCGAGACGATCCCCGTCCCCGGAGCGGCGAGATCGAGGTGGACCGCATCACGGTTCGAGAAGCGAGGTGTCGTGGCGCCCCGGGTGGTCGCGCCTACCCCGATCACATGGGGGAGTGCCGCCGGATAGTTCGCGTAGCTCTCGGGGCAGATCGCGGCGCAGTTCCCGGCCGCGGCCACGATGACGACTCCGTGCCGGGTCGCGTAGTCGATCGCCGAGCGCTCGAGCTCCGAGTACGTGTCGAGCATCGGGTTGGTCGGGTTCCGAGGCCCCCCGAGACTCAGATTGATCACGCTCGCGCCCCGGTCGACTGCCCACCGGATCGCTCGTGCCTCGGCGTCTAGCGGGATCGAGCCGGTCTTCCTGACCACCTTGGCGATGAGCAGCTTCCCGGGGAAGGCAACGCCCGCGATGCCGCGGCCGTTGTCGAGAGCAGCGGCGATCTCCCCGGCGATCATCGTCCCGTGCCCGAACGAATCCACGTTGGCGCGCGACCGGACGAAGGTCCGCATCGCTTCGATCCGGCCGGCGAACTCCGGGTTGGTCGCGTCGATTCCAGAGTCGATCACCGCTACGAGGACCGGCGGAAGGGGTGGCGGCGCCGTAAAGCCCGCCCAGAAGTCGAACGCCCGGATGGCCTCGAGGTACCACTGATGCTCGGGCCCCGCGAGCGGATCGTTCGGCGCGAACGAGATCGACCGGGTGGCGAGCACGGGCTCGGCGAACGCAACGCCCTGAACACCCCTCGCCGCCGGGAGCGCGGCCTCGACGTCCGGGACCGAGACGACCAGGGCCCGGAGTGGCGCGAGGCCGGGGATGTGCGTTCCTCCGGTCGCGACCACCACCTGGGCGGTGACCGACGTAGCATCGGCCCCCGGCTCGAGCCCGACCGAAATACGCCCGGGGGAGGCCAGCGCGCTTCCCGGCGCCGCCAACGCTGCGCCCAGGACGAGCACGGCGAAGAGCCTCATTCGGACACGACGTGAAGCAAAGGCGTGCGGCCGACCGTCGACCAGGAGCCGAGCGTGGCGACTCCGCGGTAGACGCCGGGACGAACCGAGACCGAGATGGAGAACTCGCCGCCGGCGGTCGTCCGGCCCCTAGCGACCGCACGCCAGTTCGTCCCCGACCGACGCTGGATCACGACGGTCGCGCGCGGCAAGAGAGGCCGGACGACTCCCGTAAGCCGTGAGGGATCGGTGACCAGGTAGAAGTTCACCTTGGCGGCCACGAGTACGCGCACCGGAGCGCCGGTCCCCCGTTTCGACCCGATTCTGTAGGCGGTGGCCACCCGCGGCCGGACGCGCGTGGCGAACGTGCCGTCGGCCGCCGGCTTCAGATTCCGGACGCGTGTCCACTGGCCGCCCTCGCGCTTTCGCTCGAGCCACACCTTGCCGACCCCACGCGCAAGTCCGCTCAGCTTCGTCCGGTGGCCGAACGCAACCTGGCGCTCGGCCGTCTTCAGATTCATGACACCGATCCGAAACCACGTCGAACGAAGCCCGAGCGCGACCTGGAACGCGGAAGCCGAGATGGAGGTCGCGCCGGTCGATCCCGTCGCGAGGACCTCGCCGACGCGACGCGAACCGTTGACGGTCGTCTTCAGGTCGAGGAGCCGTCCCGCCACGCTCGAGCCGAGCTCGGCATCGAGGGCTGCCCTGCTGTACCGGAAGGGCCCCCAGTTGTGGTACGGAGAGATGGAGTCGTACGGATCTGGCACCGAGGCGAGGTAGGGCTTCGGCGCAGCGCCGGCCCACACGTCCTGCACAGCCGCCGTGCGCCCACCTGAGGTCGAGTGGAAGAACGTCCAGGCGACCGCTCCGTTGTACGCTCGGATCTCGCCCGCCGTGTCCGAGATGGCCGCGTTCGTCCTGGGATCCTCGGCGACGACGCCCCCGTACACCTGGCTCCTCGTGTCGTCGAACAGATCATAGGAGCCGGTGGGCTTCCGGCTCGCGAGCGCGTACGAACGTGCGGCCACCGCCTGTACCCGGAGAGCCGCAGGCGACCAGCGGGCAGGCATCTCCCAGGGCACGACGCCGGCGAGGTAGCTCTCGAGCCCGACGTTGTTCACGACCGAGAGACTCCCGCCGGCCAGGATGATCGTCAACGAGCCACGGTACTCCCTGCCTCCCACCGCGACAAAGCCCGCGCCGGAGATGACCCGGACGGGGCTCGTCAGCTTCTCGACCTTGCCGTCGATCTTCAGCTTCAGGCCAGTTCCGAGCGAGCGCGTGCCGGCCGGGAGCGTCCAGCTCCGCCCGGCGCCGTCCTCGACCGTGAAGGGCGCCGTCGAGCCAAAGCCGATCGATGGGCGACCCGAGTCCAGGAGGATCCGCACGCTGCTGATCGGAGTCTGTGCCGCCTGCGTGCCGGGGTAGTAGTGCTCGAGGATCTGCTTGTAGGTCCACCCATGTTGCGCGAAGCCATAGGCGCCGTACTGCGGCATGCCGATCCCGTGGCCCCAACCGTGGCCGGTCACGAAGAAGACGGGCGTCGCGAAAGCACTCGGTGCGAAGCCGAGCACGGCAAGGACGACTGCGATGAAAGCGCGATGCATGAGACGGACGGTCTAAACCCCTTGTTCGCTACGGAAAGTAGCCGAACGTCGTAAGGATTGCATGAAGCAGTTTCGGCTTGGGCGCCGCGTTCCTCCAGGGTTTGGGGGCGGCTCCTCGCGGCTAGATGGTTGATCGACAATTACCACACCCACGGATGGCGGCCCAGACGCGGCGCCAGGCCGCACCCTCGCCCTTGTCAAGGCTTCTAGCCTTGCCTGCGGACGATGGCGCACCCTGCTTGGTCTGGCCCGTCCCCGCGAGCATGCCAATTGCCGAACAACCATCTGGGAGAAAATGAGTCGTGGCGTTAGGGCCGGTCAAGTTCCCGTCCCGCTACGCCGGGGCCCGCCTGATCGGTCACGGCGGCATGGGGGACATCTATCTCGCCGAGGACACCGTCCTCGGCCGTCAGGTTGCCGTGAAAGTGCTCGACGAACGCTTCGCGGAGGATCCCGACGTGACGAAGCGGTTCACCCGCGAGGCGCTCGCCGCGGCGAAGCTCTCGGCGCACCACAACATCGTCACGATCTTCGACGTCGACGAGCGCGACGGGCGACCGATGATCGTCATGGAGTACCTCCCGGGCGGCACGGTGGCCGATCGGGCTCGCGAGGGGCGGATCGACCGCGAGGACGCGCTGGTCTGGCTCGAACAGACGGCGTATGCCCTGGACGACGCGCATCGGGCGGGGATCGTCCACCGAGACGTGAAGCCGGCGAACCTCCTCCTCGACGAGCGAGACGAGGTGCACGTGGGCGACTTCGGCATCGCCCGCATCGTCGACGAATCGACCGCGGGGATGACGGTTGCGGGCACCGTCCTCGGGACGGCCGGCTACCTCTCTCCCGAGCAGGCACGCGGCGAGCCGGCGACGCCCGCAAGCGACATCTACGGGCTCGGCATCGTCGCGTACGAGCTCCTCACCGGCGGCCGGCCCTTCGAGGGCGGCTCGTCGACCGAAGAGGCCATCGCGCACATCCACCAGCCCGTTCCGCCGGCATCCGAGCGCGGAGTCGGTCTGCCACGCTCGGTCGACCGAGTCTTCGACCGCGCGCTCGCCAAGCAAGGCACGCATCGCTACCGAAGTGCCGGCGAGCTCGTCGACGATCTCCGCGCCGCCCTCGAGCCGCACGAGGAGCAGACGCGGATTCGCGCCGCACCGGTGCCGTTCGCCGGCAGCCGCGTCCGGCGGCGGGAAAACCGCTCGGTGCTGCCGGTGCTGCTCGGCTCGCTCGCTCTGGCCACCCTGGCCGCTGGCGGCGTGGTGGCCGCAGTCATGACGAGTAACGACGACCCTGGGGCAAAGAGCGGCGCGACGCCTTCCGTCGGAACCACGGAGGTCGTTCAAACAAAGGAAGGGACAACGGTCACGACCCAGGTCACCGTCACCCAGGAGGCGCCGACGAGCGCGCCCGCGACGACCGGGGCCACGAGCGGAGGCGGCGGCGGCAACCTCTCCTTCGACGAAGCGAAGGAGCTCACGGACGAGGCGACAGCTCTGATGCAAGAGGGCGATTACGCGAGCGCGCTACCCCTCGCCCAGCGCGCGTACAGGAGCCTTCGCGGCAGCGGCGACCTCTACGAGGCGTATTCGGCCTACAACACCGGAAAGTCTCTGATCGAGCTCGACGACTGCAAGAAGGGGCTCAAGTACCTGGACGCCTCCGAGGCGATCCAGGGAAGCCGGGCGCCGATCCGCGAAGCACGCGCGCAGTGCGCGTGAGCTGAGGCTTAGGCCCCCCTAAGCCAACCGCTCGCCGTACTGGCGCCGGTAGTACTCGCGGTACTCGTCGGACTTGAGCGGTTCCCACCAGTCGCGGCGGTCCCGGTACCAGGCGACC
>DASQGA010000273.1:0-3087 GCA_035632855.1 Gaiellaceae bacterium
GAGGGCACAGCCCGAAACAACCGGCTGGTAGGGACGCCGGGAACCGACATCATCTGTGGCTTCGGCGGTAACGATGTCCTCATCGGCCGTGGCGGAAACGACATTCTCGTCGGCGGCTTCGGAAACGACACCGTGAAAGGCGGCCGCGGGCGGGACTCCCTCTACGGGAACGACGGTGTCGATCGCCTCATCGGCAAGGACGGGGCGCGCGACTTCCTGAACGGCGGCCGCGGCACGGACAGCGCCACGCGGGATCGGCGCAAGGACAGGGTCCGCAAAGTCGAGCAACTCGGGTGAGCCGGCGGGCGGCGTGCGTCAACCCAGGTAGCTCCTGACCTGCTGGCGCCCTCCCCTCGAGCCGCGGCTGTAGTCCATGGGATAGAGCGAGGGCCCGCTCTCTTGGCCGTGGCTGACCACGTTGCCGTTCCCGACGTAGACGGCGACGTGGTTGATCGACGAGTGACTCGGCCCGTAGAAGACCAGATCGCCAGGCCGCGGGTTCGGGCACTCGACGCCGTGGTCGATCTGCGTCCCGGTCCAGCCCCCGCCGTTGTAGTTGAGCCCGTTCGGATCCGGGCCTCCGGCCGCCCAGTAGCACCAGGTTGCAAAGGAGGAACAGTCCTCGTACTGGGGGAAGCGGGGCGGGCGGATGCGGTCCCGGATCCCCTGCATCCGCCGGCCGGTCTGCGTGTAGCGGATCGAGTCACGGTTCCGGTAGCCGACGAACGCTGAGGCGACGATCTTCTGCCGGACCGACGAGGGCACATCCGGCTTCACCGCCCTGAGGAGCCGCTTCCCCCACCCGTCGACGTACGGGAGAAGCTGCGCGAAGGTATTCGTCCCGATCTCGCCGTCCACCACGAGACCGGCCGCCAGTTGGAATACGCGGACCTCCGCGTCCATCTGCTCGTCGAAGACGTTCGTCGTCTTGGCTCCCTTGGGCCGGTACCCGGCCTTGCGGAGCGCGCGCTGGTACGCGCGCACGTCACGGCCCTTGGCGCCGAGCTTGACCTCCCGGGGCAATGCAGGCGCGGGCACTAGCCCTCACCTGCGTGCACGCTGTCGTCGCCCTCGTACTCGGGTGGAGGGTCCTGGGGCCGGCCCGCGAACGGGTCGAATTCGTCCTCCTCGCCGAGGAGCGGGGTTGCCTTGAGCGCCGCCTTGGCGGCATCGAGGGGTCCCATCGCTTTCACCTCCGAAACGAGACGTACTGGCACGACGACGCTACGCCTGCGCGAGGCTCGTGTAAAGAGCTAGAGCTAGGAGGCGACGGTCTCGAGGACACGCTCCGGGATGTCGAAGTTCGCGTAGACGTCCTGGACGTCGTCGTTCTCCTCGAGCGCATCGACCAGGCGCAGCAGCTTCTTGGCGGCGCTCTCGTCGGCGATCTCGACGGTGGTCTTGGGAAGCATCGTCAGGTCGGCCTCGTCGTAGGCGATGCCCGCGTCGATCAAAGCGCGGCGCACCTCCGGGAGAGCCTCCGGGGCCGAGACGATCTGAAAGCTCGAGCCCTCGCGTGTGACGTCGTCGGCGCCTCCCTCCGCGGCCACGAGCGTCAGGGAATCCTCGTCGACCGACCCTGCGTCGACGAGCACGACGCCCCTCCGCTCGAAGAGCCAGGCGACCGAGCCGCTGGCGCCCAGGTTGCCATCGTTCTTCGCGAAGAGGTGCCTGACGTCGGCGCTCGTCCGGTTCCGATTGTCGGTGACCGCCTCGACGAGCACCGCGACGCCGTTCGGGCCGTACCCCTCGTACGTGATCGTCTCATAGGCCTGACCGTCGGCGCCCGCACCGGAACCGCGCGCGATCGCGCGCTCGATGTTCTCCTTCGGCATCGAGGCGTCTCGCGCCTTCTGGATCGCATTCGCGAGCGCGTGGTTCCCATCCGGGTCCGGGCCACCCTCGCGCGCCGCGACGATGATCGCGCGCGAGAGCTTCGAGAAGAGTTGCCCGCGCTTCGCATCGGCTGCGCCCTTCTTGTGCTTGATCGACGACCACTTGCTATGCCCCGACACAGGAATCCTCCCGAACCAGGTCCAGAAATCGCTCGTGCACCCTCGTGTCCCCGGTCAGCTCGGGATGGAACGCGGCGACGAGGATGCGGCCCTGGCGCAGCAGAACCGGATCGCCGTCGAGCTCCGCGAGCACTTCGACCTCGGGACCGGCCTGCTCCACGCGCGGCGCGCGGATGAAGACGCCACGGAGAGGCTCGTCCTCCCCCACGAGCTCGAGGTCCGCCTCGAAGCTCCTGACCTGGCGCCCGTAGCCGTTTCGACGCACGACGAGGTCGATCGCGCCAAGCAGCGGCTGGTCGGGCACGCCGTCGACAACGTCCCGGGCCAGGAGGATCATCCCCGCGCACGTGCCGAGAATGGGCTGCGCAAAACGGCGGATTGCTTCCTCGAGACCGTAGAGGCGGATCAGCCGCCCGATCGCAGTCGACTCTCCGCCCGGCACGACGAGGCCGTCGAGCCCTGCGAGCTGCCCCGGCTTCCTGACCTCGACGACCTCCGCGCCGAGCCTGCGGAGCATCGCCGCGTGCTCGCGGAAGTTCCCCTGGACTGCCAGGACGCCGATCGTCAGTCGCCCGCTCATCTCGCGTGAAACTGTACCCCCGGGGCCTTCGGCCCCTTGCCCCCTGCGTTCACCCTAAGTCGAGAATGCGCGTGCGTGTGAAACGGATCGAGCCCAGGGTGTGACTTACCAACCGCGAGCTTCGAGCAGCTCTTCGGGCGGGAGGGCGGCGGCGTCGAGGCCGCGCATCGGCTCCCCCAGGCCCGTCGAGACCCGGGCGAGAATCTCCGGGTCGGAGTAGTGCGTGGTCGCCTCGACGATCGCCTTGGCGCGCTCCGACGGCTCCGAGCTCTTGAAGATCCCCGAGCCGACGAAGACGCCGTCGGCTCCGAGCTGCATGCAGAGCGCCGCGTCAGCGGGCGTCGCGATCCCGCCGGCGGTGAAGGTCACGACCGGCAGGCGACCGTTCTCGGCCACCCAGCGGATCAGCTCGAACGGCGCCTGGACGTTCTTGGCTTCCGTGTAGAGCTCGTTCTCATCGAGGGAGCCGAGCCGCCGGACCGCACCGAAGAC
>DASQGA010000274.1:0-6077 GCA_035632855.1 Gaiellaceae bacterium
CCTGCGCCAAACGCGAGGGCGACGATCGCGACGAGCACGAACACCGCGAGCGCGTAGACGCTTATCCGGTCGCCAACGTATCCCATGGTACGTAGCCAGATCGGACGGCGGCAAGCGAGGCCAGGAGGTACAGCGATCCGGTGGCGAGAACGGCGCCGGTGGGGCCCGCGAGCTCGCGCGCACGCTGGAGCGCGAGCACCGGGTCGGGGACGACTTCCACCCTGGAAAAGTACGTGGCCGCGCGGCGGGCAAGCTCCTCGGCCGGGAGCGCGCGTGGATTCCTGGAGACCGTGGCGACCAGATAAGGCGAGCGCTCCGAGAGGAGATCGAGCATCGTGTCGACGTCCTTGTCCCCGACCACCGAGCAGACGAGCACATACTCGCGCTCCGGCAAGAGGTCGAGTAGAAAGCGAACGCCTTCCGGGTTGTGGGCGCCGTCCCAGATCTCGAGCGGCGCCGACCCCATCACCTCGAACCTGCCCGGTAGCGAGACCGCCTCAGCGTCGCCGGACTCGACCGGCTTGCCGAGGAAGGCGCTCGCGGCGGCGACGGCGAGCTCGAGGTTCCCGTGGGCGAGGACGATCTCGCCGGCTCCGCGCTCCTTCGCCACCTGCTCCCACTCTGGCTCCCCGAGCACGACCGACGCACCCGCGGGCACCACTGCGAGCTTCTCCACTGCGATCTCCTCTCGGGTCGAACCGAGGTGCTCGGAGTGGTCGAGCCCGATGTTCGTTAGGACGACGACCTTCGCGTCCAGGACGTTAGTCGCGTCGAGGCGGCCCCCGAGCCCGGCCTCGACGACCGCAACCTCGACGCTCGCCGCGGCGAAACCGTGGAGGGCCGCGGCAGTCAGCACTTCGAACTGAGTCGCCTCATCCACTCCGACACTACGCACGGCGTCGACCAGCTCGTCCAGGTCGGCCTCGGCTCCGCCGATCCGGATGCGCTCGCGCCACGAGATGACGTGCGGGGAGAGATACGTGCCCACGCGGAGCCCCTCCGCCGCGAGCAGCGCCTCGATCATGCTCGCCGTGGTCGACTTGCCGTTCGTCCCGACCACGTGCACGGCCGGATAGCGGTGCTCTGGGTGGCCCAGGCGCTCGAGCAACTCGTGCATCCGCCCGAGGCCGAACTCCTCTGGCCAGGGCGAGAGCGACTCGAGGTAGACCTCAGCCGCCGAGGGCATCAAGCTCACGGCGATAGCGGGCGAGCTTTTCGCGCTCGCCCTCGACGACGTCGGCGGGCGCGCTCGAGACGAACCTCTCGTTGCCGAGCATTCCCTCGGCCCGTGCGATCTCTTTCTGCAGGCGCTCGATCTCGGCGTCTGCACTCCCGTTCTCCTCCTCCCCCTTCGGGCGCACCTTCGCCCGGAAAATCCGCTCCTCGTCTGCGTCGAGCCTCGTCAGGACCCCGCTCCGGGCGTAGATCGCCGCCGCTTCCTTCACGCGGTCGAGAGCCGTTTCCGCCTCCTTCCAGGCCTCGTCGGACTTGGGCCACGGCGCGATGATCAAGCGCGTCTCGCGGCCCGGAAGCTGGGTCCAGATCTCTTCGGTCACGTGCGGCACAACCGGATGGAGCAGCTTCAGGAGCCGCTCCAGCGCCGCCAGCGCGGTGGCGCGCGCGTCTAAGTCGCCGTCGTAGAGCCGCGGCTTGATCGCTTCGGCATACCAATCGCAAAAGTCGTCGAAGGTGACGTGGTAGAGCGCTTGGGCGACTGGGGCGAACCGGAACGCGGCCAGATCTTCCTCGGCCTCGGCGCGCACCCGGTCGAGGCGCGCGAGGATCCACCGCTCCTCGAGCGACGAGGGCCGCTCTACGGGTTCGGCTCCATCGGCATTCGCAAGGATCAGCCGGCTCACGTTCCAGAGCTTGTTCGTGAGCTTGCGCCCCTCCTCGATGACGCCGTACGAGAAGCGGACGTCCTGCGTCGAGGACATCTTCAGGAGCCCGTAGCGGGTCGCGTCGGTCCCGTACTTGTCGATCACGTCGACCGGGTCGATGCCGGTGCCGAGGCTCTTCGACATCCGCCGTCCGTCCGGTGCGAGGACCGTCGAGTGGATGATCACGTGCTCGAAGGGGATCTCGCCCATCAGCTCGAGCCCGGTGAAGATCATCCGGTTCTCCCAGAGGCGGATGATCTCGCGGGCGGTCGTGTTCAGCGTGCCCGGGTAGAACGCCTCGAGGTCGGGGGTCTGGTTCGGCCAGCCGAGCGTCGCGAAGGGCCAGAGGGCCGAGGAGAACCATGTGTCCAGAACGTCCTCCTCGCGCGTGAGCTTGTTCGACCCGCACTCCGCACATGCGTCCGGATCGGCCTCGGCGACCGTGACGTGGCCGTTCGGGCAATACCAGACCGGGAGCTGATGACCCCACCAGAGCTGCCGCGAGATGTTCCAGTCGGGCGCACTCTCGAGCGACTCGATCGCGAACCGGTGCTGCGACTCCGGGTGGTAACGCACACGCTTCTCGCGGAGTGCCTCGAGGGCCGGCTGCTTCAGGTCCTCCATCGCACACCACCACTGGAGCGAGATGAGCGGCTCGATCCGGGACTCGCAGCGCTCGCAGAGAGCCACGGCGTGGCGGTAGCTCTCCCGCTTCTCGAGCTGGTCGTGCTCGCGAATCCACGCCAGGATCCGCTCGCCGGCCTCCTCCTGCGTCAGCCCGGCAAGGTCCCCGGCCTCGTCGCTCATGCGCCCGTCGGGGCCGATCACCATTGGCTCTGGGAGGCTGTGGTCACGTCCGATCGCGAAGTCGGTCGGGTCGTGGCCGGGCGTCACTTTGAGTGCACCCGTCCCGAAGTCCGTCTCCACCCGCTCGTCGGCGATCACCGGGACGCGTCGCTCGACGTACGGGACGACGACGTCTCTCCCGAGGAGATCCCGGTAGCGGGCATCGTCAGGGTGCACAGCCACGGCGACGTCGCCGAGGATCGTCGCGAGCCGGACGGTCGCGATCGTCAGGTGCCCGTCCCCCTCCGCGAGCGGGTAGCGGACGTACGTGAGCGCGTCGTCGACGTCACGGTGCACGAGCTCGAGGTCGGAGAGCGACGTCATGTGGAACGGGCACCAGTTGATGATGCGGTTGTCGCGGTAGATCCACCCCTTGCCGTAGAGGTGGACGAAGAAGTGCATCACGGCCCGCACGTAGTCGTCGTCCATCGTGAAGCGCTCGCGGCGGTAGTCGAGCGAGGCACCCAGACGGCGAAACTGGCTCATGATCGTCCGCCCGTAGAGGCGGAGCCACTCCCAGACACGCGCCTCGAAGGCCTCGCGCCCGAGGTCGTGGCGCGTCTTGCCTTCCGTGGCGAGGTCCTTCTCGACGGCGTTCTGGGTCGAGATGCCGGCGTGGTCGTAGCCCGGCTGGAAGAGGACATTCTTTCCCTGCATCCGCTGCCAGCGAACCAGCGTGTCCGCGAGCGCCAGCTGGAGCGCGTGACCCATATGCAGCTCGCCCGTGACGTTCGGCGGCGGGTGGGCGACGACGAAGCTCTCGCGCGACGCGTCCGGCTCGGCCGCGTAGAGACCTTCCTCTTCCCAGGCCCGCTGCCAGCGCTCCTCGACGCCTTCGGGTCGGTACAGGGGTTCCACGTTCCGATTGTACGGGCGTAGAATTCGGGAGACTCGCTATGACACAGGTCGTCGACGACGCGCTTTCAGCCGGCCGCGAGGCCGCCGCCCGCGGCGCCTGGCGCGAGGCTTACGACCTCCTGAACCCCGTCGCGGACGCGCTCTCACCCGAGGATCTCGAAGCCCTCGCCGAGGCGGCGTACTGGCTGGGGAAGCTCGACGAAGCGATCGGACTGCGCGAGCAGGCGCAGGCCGCCTGGGTCGAAGCCGGAGAGCCGCGCAAGGCCGCCGTGGTCGCCCTCGCCGTCTCGAGTGACTACTTCATGAAGGGCGACTTCGCCGTCGCGGGCGGCTGGTTCGGAAAGGCAGCACGCTTGCTCGAGGGTCTCGATGAGTCCATCGAGCATGGCTACCTCGCTGTCTCCGAGGCCACGAACGCGCTCGTGATCGGCGACCTCAACGAGGCGATTGCCCGCGCCGAGCACGCCCGCGCTCTGGCGAAGCGCTTCGAGAGCCGGGACGTCGAGGCGATGGCGCTCGTCATCGAGGGCCGCGCGCTGGTGTTGAGAGGCGAGGCCGCCGAAGGCCTGGCGCTCCTCGACGAGGCGACGGCCGCGGCGATCAGCGGCGAGCTGCGCCCCTTCTCGACCGGCTTCATCTACTGCGTCACGATCACGTCGTGCAACGGGCTCGGGGACTACCGCCGCGCCCGCGAGTGGACGAAGGCAGCAGGCCGCTGGTGCGACCGCAGCGACATCAAGGGCTTCCCCGGCGCCTGCCGCGTGCACCAGGCGACGGTCAAGCGGCTGGCCGGCGACTGGCCCGCGGCGGAGGAACAGGCGCTGCAAGCCTGTGAGGAGACCCAGGGCTTCGACGCTTGGACGACGGCGGCGGGGTTCTACGAGATCGGCGAGATCCGCAGGCGGCGCGGCGACTTCGCCGCCGCCGAGGAGTCGTACCGGCTGGCGAAGGAGTGGGGCGGCGACCCGCAGCCCGGGATCGCATTCCTCCGCCTCGCGCAGGGGAAGGTCGAGGCCGCCTCGTCCGCGATCAAGCGCTCGCTCGCATCAACGACCGATCCGATCGGCCGCATCCGGCGCCTCCCCGCGCAGGTCGAGATCGCGCTCGCCGCCGGCGACCTGAAGACGGCGCGTGAAGCCGCCGCCGAGCTCGAGGAGCTGACCCATACCTTCCGGGTCGGCGAGGAGCCGACGCCCGCCTTCCAGGCGACGGTCTGCCTCGCCCGGGGCCAGATCCGCCTTACGGAGGGGGACGCCCAGGGGGCAGCGGACGAGCTCGCCCGCTCGGTTTCGATCTGGCGCGAGGTCGGGATCCCGTTCGAGACGGCCGAGGCCCAGATGCTCCTGGGCGTCGCGCTCCGCAAGCTCGGCGACCACGAAGGCGCCGACGAGGAGCTGACCGACGCGCGAGCCACCTTCGAGCGGCTCGGTGCAGTGCTCGCCGCCCAGCGCGCCGCAGAGCTCCTCGGCGAGGTCCCGCTCACGCGAACGTTCATGTTCACGGACATCGTCGACTCGACGAAGCTCGCCGAGGCGCTGGGAGAGGCGAAGTGGGAGAAGCTCCTCGCCTGGCACGACCGGACGCTGCGCGACCACATGACGGCCCAGGGCGGCGACGTGATCAAGCAGACCGGCGACGGCTTCTTCGCTGCCTTCGAGGGCCCCGGAGCGGCGGTCGAGGCCGCCGTCGCCGTCCAGCGGGCGCTTTCGGGGCACGACGGGATTTCCCCCGACGTTCGGATCGGGCTCCACGCCGGCGAGGCGTTCTCGAAGGACGAGGTCGACTTCGGCGGCACGGGCGTCCACGCTGCGGCCCGGATCGGCGCACTCGCGGGCGCCGGCGAGATCGTGGCGAGCGCCGAGACGCTCGCGCACGGAGCTGTGAGCTACAGCGTGTCCGAGCCCCGCTCGGCGGAGTTCAAGGGCATCTCGGAGCCCGTGGAAGTGGTATCGATCGACTGGCGCTGACTGCCGGGCGGGGTATGCCCCGCCCCTGCGGGATCAGGCGCTTTCTTCGGCGAGCTCTTCTGGCTCGTCTGCGTCCCGGCCGCCCTCGGTCACGAGGGTCGGCTTCAGATTCCGCTCGATCGTCTCCTTCGTGATCACGCACTTGTTCACGTCCTTTCGGGACGGGAGCTCGAACATGACGTCGAGGAGCGCGTGCTCGATGATCGAGCGTAGGCCGCGTGCGCCCGTGTCCCGGTCGAGTGCCTTGTCGGCGATCTCCCAGAGGGCGTCCTCCTTGAAGATGAGCTCGATCGAGTCGTAGTTGAAGAAGCGCTGGTACTGCTTGACGAGCGCGTTCTTCGGCTCCTGGAGGATCTCGACGAGGTCCTCGCGGGTCAGCTGGTGTACCGCCGAGATGACCGGCAGGCGGCCGATGAACTCGGGGATGAGGCCGTAGGAGAGGAGATCCTCGGGCATGACGCCGGACAGGAGCTCGGTGCCCTCCAGGGAGCGCTTCGACTTGACGTCCGCTCCGAAGCCGACCTGG
>DASQGA010000275.1:0-4966 GCA_035632855.1 Gaiellaceae bacterium
CCGCCGAGCCCGCTGCGAGCGGGTGATCCTCCGGGAAGGTTCCCTTGCCCATGTAGGACGTCACGACCGGAGCCTGGACGCGCTCGGCCAGAGCGGCGAGCTCGGGCCAGGCACCGGAACGGCTGACGCCGCCGCCGGCCCAGAGGACCGGGCGCTCGGCGCCAGCGATCACACGCACCGCCTCCTCGACGCCCGGAACGGTGCTCGCCTCCACGTCCCCGTCGAGCTCGTCCACGGGCTCGACCTCGGCCTCGCCTGTCAAGACGTCCACCGGAATCTCCACGAAGACGGGGCCGCTGGGGGGCGTGAGCGCCTGGCGCCACGCCTCGGCGAGAAGCTGGGGCAGGTCGGCGGCTCCCTCGGCACGCCCCGTCCACTTGACGAGCGGCGCGAAGGACGCGCGCTGGTCGCGGAGCTCGTGCAGGTAGCCCCGGCCCTGGCCGATCAGGTCGCGCGGGATCTGGCTCGCGATCGCCACCACCGGCACGTGGGCGCTCGCCGCTTCCATGAGCGCCGTCAGTGAGTTGAGCGCCCCCGGCCCGGTCGAGAGAAGGAGCGGGGCGGGTCTCCCGGATGCCCTCGCATAGCCGTCCGCGGCGAAGCCGGCGTTCAGCTCGGTGCGGAAACCGAGGTAGCGCAAGCGGCTCTCGCGGACACCGTCCCAGATCGCGAGCGCGTGGATCCCCGGAAGCCCGAAGACCGTGTCGGCTCCGAGCGCCTCGAGGCACTCGACGACGACGTGCCCGCCGATCCGGGTGCGAGTCACCGCCACACCGCGATCCTAACCCGCGCACCCTCCCCGCTCGCGCCGGTTCGTCAGGCGTCGATTCGGGCGAAGGCGTTCAGCTTGTTCATCGCGTCGAGCGCGGCCACCTTGTAGCTCTCGGCCAGCGTCGGGTAGTTGAAGACGCTGTCCACGAGGTAGTCGATGGTGCCACCGTTCCCCATCACAGCCTGGCCGATGTGGACGACCTCGGTCGCGCTCGTCCCGAACACGTGCACGCCGAGGATGCGCCGGTCGTCTGGCGAGACGAGCAGTTTGAGGGTGCCGTACAGATCGCCGAGGATCTGCCCGCGCGCGAGCTCGCGGTAGCGGGAGATCCCGACCTCGTACGGAATCGAAGCATCAGTCAGCTCCTCCTCGGTCTTGCCCACGAAGCTGATCTCCGGGATCGTGTAGATCCCAAACGGAAGCAGCCCGCCCATCGACTTCGTGGAGTGGTCGAACGCATGCGAGGCGGCCAGGCGCCCCTGCTCCATCGAGGTCGCCGCCAGGCTCGGCCAGCCGATCACGTCCCCAACGGCATAGATGTGCTCCGCTTCGGTGCGATAGCTCTCGTCCACCTGGATACGGCCGCGCTCGTCTGCCTCGAGCCCGGCGTTCTCGAGAGCGAGCGCGTCCGTCGCTCCCTGGCGCCCCGCCGAGTAGAGGACGGCCTCCGCCATGATCCGCTTGCCGCTCTCGAGGGTCGTGACAGTCGTCCCTTCATGCGGCTCGACGGAGGCCACGGCCTCGCCCAAGCGGAAAACGACGCCGAGATCGCGGAGGTGGTAGCGGAGACCCTCGACGACTTCGGAGTCGCAGAAGTCGAGTAGCTGCGGGCGCCGCTCGACGACGGTCACCTTCGTGCCGAGCGCGGCGAACATCGACGCATACTCGATTCCGATCACGCCAGCGCCGACCACGACGAGCGAAGTGGGGATGCGGGCGAGCTCGAGCAAGCTGTCCGAGTCCAGGATCGTGCTGCTGTCGAACGCGACGCTCGGCGGGTGCGCGGGCCGGGAGCCGGAGGCGATGACGATGTTGTCTGCGCTCGCGCGCCGCTCCTCCCCGCCCGCCGCCTGGACGACGATCGTGTGCGGGTCTTCGAAACTCGCCGTCCCAGCCAAGACCTCGATCCGGTTACGGGCGAGCTGCGCCCGGACGATGTCGACTTCCCGCTCGATCACCCAGCGCGTCCGCACGGCCAGGTCCTCGACGGTGATCTCCTCTTTGACCCGGTAGCTCTGACCGTAGATGTCGCGCTGGCTCAGACCGGTGAGGTAGACGACCGCTTCCCGGAGCGTCTTGGACGGGATCGTGCCCGTGTTCACCGAGACGCCGCCTACCTGCCGGCGCTCGGCGACTCCGACCCGCTTGCCGAGCTTCGCGGCCTGAACCGCCGCCTTCTGGCCGGCCGGCCCCGAGCCGATCACCATCAGGTCGTAGTCGTAGCTCACAATCGGGCACCCTACGCGCGACGCCGCCGCTTAGACTCAGCACGTGCCTCGCGCTCCCAAGCACGACGTCCTTTTCGAGCCCGTCCGGATCGGGCCGAAGACCCTCAAGAACCGCTTCTACGCCGTTCCGCATTGCACCGGCTTCGGCACCGAGAAGCCGGGCTCCCAGGCGAGGTTCCGCGGCGTGAAGGCGGAGGGAGGCTGGGCCGCCGTGTGCACGGAATACGCACCCGTGAGCGCGGATTCCGATGAGTCGCCGTACGTCTCCTCCCGGCTCTGGGACGAAGACGACACCAGGAATCTGGCCTTTATGTGCGACGAGGCCCACGAGCACGGCGCGCTCGCCGGCATCGAGCTGACGCACTCCGGCGGCCATGCTCACACGCGGCAATCACGCTGGCCGGGCATCGGCCCTTCCCAGCTCGCGAGCGACTACGACCCGATCTACGTCCCCAAGGCGATGGAGAAGGCGGATATCAGGCGGGTCCAGGCCGACTGGGCGTTCGCCGCCAAGGAGTCCCGCGCGGCGGGATTCGACATCGTCTACGTCTATGGCGGCCACAGCTACCTGCCGCTGCAGTTCCTCTCCCCCTTCTACAACAAGCGGACCGACGAGTACGGGGGCTCCCTGGAGAACCGAGCGCGGTTTTGGCTCGAGACGCTCGAGGTCGTCCGCGACGCGGTCGGAGACGACTGCGCCGTCGCGGTGCGGACGTGCGTCGACGCTCTCGGCCCGGCCGGCGTCGAGCTCGAGGAGAGCCTCGAGTTCATCCGTCTCGCCGACCACCTCGTGGATCTCTGGGACGTGAACGTCGGCTCGATTGCCGAATGGTCGAAGGACTCCGGCGCCTCCCGGTTCTTCCCCGAGGGGTACCAGCTCGAGTGGACCGGTCGCGTCCGCGAGGCCACGGCCAAGCCGATCGTGGGGGTCGCGCGGCTGACCAATCCGGACCGCATGGCGGAGATCGTCGACTCGGGTGCCTGGGACCTGATCGGGGCGGCCCGCCCGTCGATCGCCGATCCGTTTCTTCCCGCCAAGGTGGAAGCGGGTCTCTACGGCGAGATCCGGGAGTGCATCGGGTCCAACATCTGCATCTCGAAGTCGGAGAGCGGGCATCACCTCGGCTGCACGCAGAACGCGACCGCGGGCGAGGAGTACCGGCGCGGCTGGCATCCGGAGCGCTTCGAGCCGGCTGAGAATGCCGACCGTGACGTGCTCGTGGTCGGGGCCGGCCCGTCCGGGATGGAGTGCGCCATCGTGCTCGGCAAGCGCGGCTTCCGGCGAGTCCACCTGGTCGAGGCCGAGCGGGAGGTCGGCGGTAGCATGCGCTGGATCCCCGAGCTCCCGGGCCTCGGAGAGTGGGCGCGCGTGGTCAACTGGCGCCGCATCCAGCTCGAGAAGCTCCGGAACGTCGAGGTGATCGCCGGTACCAGGCTCTCTGCGGCTGACGTACGCGAGTACGGCGCGGAGCTCGTGGTCTGCGCGACCGGAGCGCGCTGGGCGGGAGACGGCCTGAACGGGGTCACGCACGAGCCGATACCCGGTGCCGACTCATCGCTCCCCCACGTACTGACGCCGGAGCAGATCATGGTCGAGGGTAAGCGCCCGCCCGGGAACCGGGTCGTGGTGTGGGACGCAGAGGGCTACTTCATGGCTGCGGGACTCGCAGAGAAACTGGCCTCGGAGGGCCATTCCGTGGAGCTCGCGACCGTGCTCGAGCAGGTAGCGCCGTATACCGACGAGACGCTCGAGGGCTCGTTGCTCCGCCAGCACCTGCACGAAGTCGGGATCGCCCAGCGGCGCGGCTTCCTCCTCGGCGGCGTCGAGGCCGGCCGCTTGTCAGGCGCAGACGAGTATGGCGAACCGATCGAGCTGGAGGCCGATGCCGTCGTGCTGGTCACCCAGCGGCTCTCGAGCGAGCAGCTTTACCTGGAGCTCGTCGCGGAGCCCGACGGCCTGGCCGGGAACGGCGTCGAGGCCGTCTACAGGGTCGGAGACTGCGTGGCGCCGCGGATCGTCGCCGACGCGATCTTCGACGGCCACCGGCTCGCCCGCGAGATCGACTCGGAGGACCCCGCCGTGCCCCTCCCCTACCGGCGCGAGCGCCTCGTGCTCGAGCCGGCTGCGCAGCTCTAGTCCAGTCCGCCCACGTCGAGGACGACGGTCTTCAGGTCGGTCATGTCGAGCATCGTGTACCGGCCGCCGATCCGGCCCCAGCCGGTCCGCGTCCCTGAGGCGCCGCCGAAGGGCTCGTGTGCTTCCCAGTAGTCGGTCGAGTCGTTCACCACCACGTTGCCGACCCGGAGGTTGTCGAGGTACCTGAACGCGCGCTTCAGGGACCGGGTGTAGACGGCTGCCTGGAGCCCGAGGTAGGAGTCGTTCGCGACCGCGAGCGCCTCGTCGTCGGAGTCCACGGTGATCACGGGAACGATCGGGCCAAAGGTCTCGTCGCGGTTGATGAGCGTGTCCACGCCGACGTTGTCGATCACCGTCGGCTGGTAGTAGAGGCCGGTTGGCCGGTCGCTCTCGCGCGAGCCGCCGACAACGATCTCGGCGCCCTTCTCGAGCGCGTCCTCGAGATGCGCGTCCATCTTTTGCGCGGTCGGCTCGTTGTTCATCGGCCCGACAAGCGTCGACTCGTCGAAGGGGTCACCGAGGAGCCACGTCTCCGCCTCCTTCACCACCGCTGCCAGGAAGTCGTCGTGCACGCGCTTGTCGACGAGCACGCGTTCGGTCGCGCAGCAG
>DASQGA010000276.1:0-1865 GCA_035632855.1 Gaiellaceae bacterium
TGGCCACCGCGACGGCAAGCGGCTCCTGCTTCTCTCGCACACGGACACCGTGCTGGCCGACCCCGCCGAGTGGACCGTCGACCCTTGGTCAGGTGAGCTGCGGGACGGCGAGATCTGGGGGCGCGGGGCGCTCGACATGAAGAGCCAGGTGGCCGCGAATGCCGTCGCGGTCGCAATCCTCGCACGGGAGGGGTTCGAGCCGGCCGGGGACCTGATCTTCGCCGCTACCGCCGACGAGGAGGTTGGCGACGACTTCGGCCTGTCGTGGCTCTGTCGCGAACACCCGGAGGCCGTTCGGACCGAGTACTGCGTCAACGAGGGTGGGGGTGACCGCACGGTCGTCAGGGGCAACCCCGTCTACCTGTGCTCGACCGCCGAGAAGATGACCTCGCCCTTCCTCCTGCGCGTGCGGGGCCGGAGCGGACACGCGTCGATGCCCGGGATTGCAGACAACGCGCTCGTGAAGGCCGCTCCCCTCCTCGAGCGGCTCGGAGAATTCCGTCCTCGGCTGCGGCTCCTCCCGGAGACCGAGGTGTTCCTGCGGATAGTGCTCGGGGATCAGGCGGACGCCAGCTCGCTGTTGGAGCGCGTCGAGCAGCTCGAGCCCGCCCTGGCGGCGATGACGGAGCCGATGCTCGGCACGGTCGTCTCCCCGACGATCATCGAGGCTTCGAAGCAGCGAAACGTCATCCCCGCCGTCTGCGACATCGTCTGCGACTGCCGCCTGCTGCCGGGGACGACGCAGGCCGAGGCCGAGGAGGAGATCCGCACCTGCCTCGGGCCCGGCGACTACGAGCTTGCCTGGCTGCACAGCGCCGGCGGCACGCGCTCCTCGATGCACACGCCGTTCTGGGAGGCGATCGAAGAGCTCGTAGCGGCCGAGGAGGCCGGCGCCACGGTCGCACCCGTGGTCCTGTCGGGGTTCACGGACAGCCACTACCTCCGCGAGGCGTTCGGGACGATCGCGTACGGTTTCTTTCCGATGCGCACGATGGACCCTGAGCTGGCCTCGCGCCTGATCCACTCGGCGGACGAGCGGATACCGGTCGACGACCTCGAGTTCGCGACGCGCTTTCTCATCAGTCTCGCCCGGAGGCTCGGCACGTGAGCGCGGTGCGGCTCGGAGGCATGGCCCTCGGAAACGGTGTGCTCGTGCACGGGCCCGAGTACTGGGCTTGCGCCATTCGCACCGGAGACGGCCGGCTCGAGCTCGCCTCCGGGAGGAAGCCGATCAGGGCGAAGGACGCGAACAGGGTCGTACAGGGCGCCCTCCGGATGGCTGAAGTCTTCGCGCTCCTCCCGGTCATCCGCCGCCGCCTTCCCGAGGCCGAGCTGCCGTTCGGGCGGCCTCGTGTCGCGATGGCGATGATCGGAAGCATCACCGCGGTCAGGCTGCTTCGCTCCTCGCGCCTGAGCCCTGCGTTGCAGGAGGGACTCGGTTCGCTTCTGGCGCTCGGGCCCGCCGCGGTGGCGATGCGGGGGACGGCGCTCGCCGAGTACCACGGGGCCGAGCACATCACGATCGGAAGCTACGAGCACGGGAAGCCTCGCCAGCGTGAGCACGAGCGTTGTGGCTCGCACCTGGTCGGGCCGCTGCTGATCACCTCCGCAGCCGGCAGTTTTCTGGCGCGTCGCGCTCCGCATGCGCTTCGCCCGCTTGCCCGGGTCGGCGCGGCCGTCGGTGCGATGGCGGCGTCGGTCGAGGTCTTCGGGTGGATGGTCAAGCACGAGAAGCACCCGGTCTCGCGGGCGCTCGCCCGGCCGGGCCACGAGCTCCAGCACCGCGTCGTGACCGCCGAGCCGTCCAGCGAGCAGCTCGATGTCGCGCAGGCGGCTCTCCAGGAGTGCCTGCGGCTCGAGACCTG
>DASQGA010000277.1:0-4542 GCA_035632855.1 Gaiellaceae bacterium
CGTGAAGCCACGGAGCATGCGGTTGATGAGCCGCGACGGCAGCGTCCGGCCCCAGGCATCTTCCCGGCCCCGCCGCCTCCCGCTGGCCACGTCGCTCCCGGCCTCGACGGCGGCGACGAGCTTCGGGAGATCGGCCGGCGAATTCTGGAGATCGCCGTCCATGGTCACGACAATGTCTCCCCGAGCTCGCACCAGCCCCGCGTGCATGGCCGGATGCTGTCCGAAGTTCCGCTTGAACCGGACTCCGCGGACATGTGGGTCGGCGTCGTGCAGCCGCTCCACGATCGCCCAGGTCCCGTCCGCGGAGCCATCGTCGATCAGGATCACCTCGTACGGGCGCCCAAGGCTCTCCAGCGCGGCCACCGCCTGGCGGTAGACCTCCTCGAGCGTCGCCTCCTCGTTGTAGATCGGGACGACCAGCGAGATCTCGGGGCGCGGCTCGCCTGCGAGCGCTGGGAGCGGCCCGGCGGCGGTCTCGACCTCCGTCATCGTGGCGGAGGCTACCAAGGTGGCGAGTTGGTCCCTGTTAGCCTGCCGCACTAGATCATGGACACGAAGCTAACCGAGCGAGTCGACGTGATCGCCACGGATACGACGCATGGCGCGGGCTGGCTCGCGCGGCAGGCGGTCGAGGCGCTGTCGGAGGCCGTTCAGGCCGGTGCCGACCCCGTCGAAGCGGGGCGCACGCTCGCGTCCGCGCGACCCGCAATGGGCGCCGTCGCCGGGGCGGTCGGTCGCGTGGTCGCAGCCTCCAGGTCGACTGAGCGCCTCGTCGAGGAAGCATCGGCCCTGATCGCCCAGAGGGACCGCGCCGCCCACTCCATCTCGGTGCTCCTCTCCGACGAGCTGAAGGGCACGGTTATGACGCACTCGGCGTCCGCGACCGTACGCGAGGCGCTCGTGCACGCTCAGCCCGCGAGGATCGTCTGCACGGTCTCCGAGCCACACGGGGAGGGCCGGCCTTTCTCGGAGGAACTTGCCGCCGAGGGCCTCACCGTCGAGCTCGTCGCCGACGAGGACGCTGAGCGCGCGGTCGCGACGGTCGACCTCCTGCTCGTGGGCGCGGACAGCGTTTTCATCGACGGCTCGGTCGTGAACAAGGTCGGCACGCAGGCACTCGCCAAGGCAGCGAGGGAGGCAGGCGTCCCGGTCGTCGTAGCCTGCGAGACGCTGAAGCTCGTCCCGTACGACCCCGTGGAACCGGAGGAGAAGGGCTGGGACCTGACGCCGTCCGAGCTGATCGACCGGATCGTCACTGACGAGGGCGTCCATCCACCCTCCGAGATCGGCGCTGTAGTCGACCGGACGCCCTTCCTGCGCCAGGGCTGGGAGCTCCTCAACAGCCCCTCGTAGACCGCCCGCCGCTTCGACCCGAACGTACACTCCGGCCGCATGCCGACCCGCCGCGGAACCGCAGTCGTAGCCGAGGTCGGCTGGGTGAACGGGCTCGCGGCCATCCGCTCGCTCGGCCGCCACGGCCTGCGCGTGCTCGCCGTCGACCACCGCCCCTGGGCGCTCGGTTACCGCTCGCGCTACGCCGAGCGCGCGCTCGCACCGGATCCGGCGGCGGACGAGCAAGGTTTCCTCGCGGCGCTCGTCGCCCTCGCCGACGCGGCCAGCGACGACCCGATCCCGGTCTTTCCCACCCACGACGAGCATCTGAACGTCATCGCACGCCGCGCCGAGGAGCTCCCCGCTTCCTTCCGCTTCCCGTTTCCCTCGTGGTCCGCGCTCGAGGAGATTCAGAGCAAGCGCCACCAGCTCGAGGTGGCGGACTCCGTCGGCGTGCCGACCCCGGGCACGCGCCACCCGCGCTCACAGGTGGAGGCCGTAGAGGCGGGCAGCGAGCTCGGGTACCCGGTGCTGGTCAAGCCCTCGGCGCCCGAAGGGTTCAGGCGCCGGTTCGGACGCCAGGCGTTCCGCTGCGAGACCCCGGAGGAGCTCGAGGAGGCATTCGGCCTGGCGGCGAGCTTCGAGCCGATGGTGCAGGAGTTCATCCCCGGCGGTGACGACGCGCTGTACTCGCTCGGGAGCTACCTGACCCGCGAGGGCGAGCCGCTCGGGCTCTTCTCGGGGCGCAAGCTCCGGCAGACAGAGAGCTCCATGGGCACCTGCCGGGTCGGTGAGGCTGTCTGGGTCGAGGAGGTCGTTGACGAGGGGCTTCGGTTCTTACGGGCACTTGGCTTTCACGGGCTCTCCCAGGTCGAGTTCAAGCGAGATCCGCGGGACGGGCGCTACAAGCTGATGGAGATCAACCCGCGGCTTTGGCAGTGGCACGGGCTCGCAGCAGCGTGCGGCGTCGACCTGCCCTGGATCGCCTACCGGGATCTCGTCGGAGACCCGCCCGAACCGGTGCGCATGACGTCCGAAGGGAGGCGCTGGGCGATCACGTTCGCGCTGGGCTCGAGCCCCGCGCTCCAGCGGCCACCGTATGTGGATGCCGTCTTTGCGATCGACGACCCGAAACCCGGGCTCGTCCACGGAGTGCGGCTCGCGCGACGGGCCCTGGCGCGGCCGCGGCGGCGGCCGCTCACGGCCCGAAAGGAGAAGACGTGACCACGTCCGCCAGGCCGCTACGCATCCTCGGCGTCGGCGACGGGCACTCGGTCATCTTCCTCCGCTGGGCCTGGCGTCTCGCCGAGCTCGGGCACGACGTCCATATCGTCAGCGACCGGATCACACCACGAGAGGAGGAGCTCGCCGGGATCACCGCTCACGACGTCAGGGAGCTCGGAGCCGGCACACGCGTGCCGTTCGTCCGCCGTTTCCTCTTCGCACTCGCAATCGGCCGGCTGGCGCGCCGGCTCGACGTGGACCTGGTTCACGCCCACTACCTCCTCCCCTACGGCTACTGGGCCGCCGAGGCCCGCGTCCACCCGCTCGTCATGAGCCCCTGGAACACAGACATCTACACCTACGGCCGCGAGCGCCGGCGGGGACGCCGCTGGGTGCGGAAAGCAATCGAGGCGGGCGACGAGTTCGTCGTCAGCTCGCTCGGGAACGCCGAGGAAACGGTCCGCCTCGGCGCCGACCCGGACCGCGTCCACCGGATCGTGTGGTACGTCGACCTGCGCCCCTTCGGCCCGGAGAAGCGGGTCGAAGGCCTGGCGGAGCGGTTCGGCTGGCCGGCGGGCTCGGTCGTCGTCCTTTCGCTCCGGAACTACCGGCCGAACACGAACCTCGACGTGCTCCTGCGAGCTTTCGCCCGCGTCCGGCAGGAGGTGCCCGAGGTGCGCCTCGTCCTGGCGGCCCGGGGCGGCTGGACGCGCGAGGAGACGAAAGCGCTCATCCGCGACCTCGGCCTCGGAGCGAGCGTCGCCATGCACTTTGCCGCGCCGGACAAGCTGCCGGAGCTCTGCGCCTCGGCCGACATCGGCGTGTCGATCGCCTCGACCGACGCGACTCCCGCCTCCATGATCGAATCGATGGCGTCGCGCCTGCCGATGGTGATGGGCGACGCGATCACGATCGACGAGTGGATCACGCAGGGGGAGGGCGGGGAGGTCGTCCAGCCACGCGACGAGGACGCCGTCGCCGCTGCCTTGCTCAAGCTTCTCCGCGATCCCGAGCTCCGGCGAAGGTACGGCGAGCGCAACGAGCGGGTGGTCAGAGAGCGGCTCGCGAAGCCGCCCGGCGAGGCGCTCGAAGCGGTCTATCGGGAATTACTCGAACGCTAGATGGTTGGTCGGCAATTGGCGTGCCCGTGGGGACGGGTCAGACCAAGCCAGGGTGCGCCATCGCCCGCAGGCAAGGCTAGAAGCCTTGACAAGGGCGAGGGTGCGGCCTGGCGCCGCGTCTGGGCCGCCATCCGTGGGTGCGGTAATTGTCGATCTACCATCTACACTCGGCGGCCGTGCCGAGCATCCTCCTCGTCATCGTCGACGCCCTTCGCGCCGACCTCCTCGCCAGCCCGAATCAGGCCTGGCCCCGCCTGAGCGCCCTCGTGGAGAGCGGCGCGAGCTTCCGGTCCGCCTACACGACCTGCCCCACCACGACGCCCGCCGTGACGGCGATGTTCACCGGCCGCTACCCGTCGGCCCACGGCGTCCGCGCCCTACGCGGCTCCCGGCTGGCGGACGACATCCCGACGATCGCCGAGGAGCTCTCGCGAGGAGGAGTCGGGACGTGGTGCTCGGTCACCGGGCCTCTCCTCGACAACGTGGGCGTCCTTCGCGGGTTCGCCGAGACCGAGTACCGGGACGTGCCCGAGCGCTCCGTCCACGACGAGTGGGGGTCGCACCTGGTGGAGCGCGTCCGCGCCTCCGCCGAGGCGGCCGAGCCATACTTCGGCGCCGTCCACGTCTGGGACGTCCACGGGCCGCGGCGCTATCCAGAGCGCTACGATGCTCGCCGCTTCGGCCGGGACGTCTACGAACGCTCCCTGGCGGGCATCGACGAGTGGATCGGACGCGTGGTCGACGCGGCCGGGCGAGACACCGTGGTCGTCCTCACGGGAGATCACGGACAGAACACATTCCTCGAGCCACGAACGCTTGCCCAGCAGCGGCTCATGCGCAGAATCACGAGACGGCTGCCGACCGA
>DASQGA010000278.1:0-6100 GCA_035632855.1 Gaiellaceae bacterium
GATTCGGTCGAGGAGCTGCACGAGCGCGCCGGGAAGCCGGACGTCGTCGTGGTCGATCCGCCGCGCGCGGGGCTCTCCGGCAAGGCGCTCCGGCGAATCGCACGGCTCGAGCCGGCCCGCATCGTCTACGTCTCCTGCAATCCAACCACCCTCGCGGGGAACGCGAAGGATCTGGTGGGCGAGCACGGCTACCGGCTCGAGCGCGTTCGGCCCGTGGACATGTTCCCGCATACGCCCCATATCGAGACGGTGGCGCTCTTCGTCCGGGACGCCTCCGAGACCCCCTGATGGAGGTCTCGACGCGGGACGAGCTCGAGCACCACGTCGAGGCCGAACAGCGGGTCACGCCGCTCGAACTCTTCTTCGACCTCGTCTTCGTGTTCGGGCTCACTCAGGTCACCAGCCTCATGTCGGCCGATCCGACCTGGCCCGGGCTCGCCCGGGGCATGCTCGTCCTCGCCGCGCTCTGGTGGGCCTGGGTCGCCTACGCCTGGCTGACCAACACGATCGACCCGGAGGAGGGAGCGGCACGCCTGGCCGTGTTCGCCGCGATGGCCGCCATGCTGATCGTCGCTCTGGCCACCCCGGGCGCGTTCGACGGCGACGCAGTGCTCTTCGGCGGCGCCTATATCGCAGTGCGTGTGCTGCACATCGTCCTGTACGCCCTCGCGGCGGACGACGAGGACATGCGCGGCGCCGTTCTGCGACTCGCTCCCACGTCCATCGTCGCCCCCGGACTGATCCTCGGCGCCGCCGCGCTCGACGGGACCGCACAGGGGATCCTCTGGCTCATCGCGCTGACCGTCGACTTCTCGGGGCCGCTCTTCGGTGGAGGCAGGGGGTGGCGTGTCTTCCCGGCGCACTTCGCCGAGCGCCACGGATTGATCCTGATCATCGCCCTCGGAGAGTCGATCGTCGCGATCGGGATCGGCGCCGCCGGGATCGAGCTCGGCGCGCGCGTCGTCCTGGCCGCGATCCTCGGCGTCGCGGTCTCGGCGACCCTCTGGTGGTCGTATTTCGACGTCGTCGCGATCGTGGCGGAGCGCAAGATGACCGAAGCGGAAGGGGTGGCCCAAACGCGCATCGCGCGGGACTCCTACAGCTACCTGCACCTCCCGATGGTGGCCGGCATCATCCTGCTCGCCCTTGGCGTCAAGAAGACGATCGGGCACGTCGACGAGCCGCTCGAGCTCGTGCCCGCGGTCGCTCTCTGCGGCGGCGTTGCTCTCTACTTCCTGGCCCACATCGCGTTTCGGCTTCGGAACGTCCGCACAGTGAACTGGCAGCGGCTCGTGGCTGCGCTCGGATGCCTCGCGCTCATTCCCGTGGCCACGAACGCGCGGGCGATCGTCGGCCTGGCGGCGATCGCAGGGCTCTGCGGGATCCTGATCGCATATGAGACGATCCGGTTCCGGGAGGCTAGGGCGCGCGTCCGGACGACGGGCTAGCTCCCGGGTTCGTCCCGCCGGCGCCGGAGCGCGTTCCAGATCAGGTCGGCGTTCACGAGGACGAAGCCGGCCGACAGGAGCGGAAGCGCCGGCAGCCCGGAGACGTCCGCCCACACCGTCAGCGCCAGAGTTGTCCCGAACGAGAGTGTCATGGCGACCCAGGTCGTCAGCGTGCGAAGCCCGAATCGGGCGGAAGCCGCCAGGAAGAGCGAGAAGAAGAGGACGTCCGGCAGGCCGAGCTGGGCCGACGAGTTCTCCCCGAGCACCGGGAAGGCGATGCTCAGGGCGTCGAAGACCTGGGGCTGCTGCTCGACGATCTGCTTCGTCGGGCCGCGGGCGACCGAGAAGATGTCGACCGGAGTGATCAGGGCGGCGACGAGCGTGACGAGCCCGACGCTCTCGAAGAACTGCAAGAACCACCACCCAAGCAGCGCGACCGCCGCGAACTTCGTCTGGTTCGCGATTGGATCGGCGCCGGCGAGTTCCAGAAGAACCGTGGCCGCGGCGAGCCCGAGCGCCAGCGCGAGGAGGCGCCAGGACGTGAGCTCCTCCCGGAGGGGGAGTGCGATGAGGAGCAGAGCGAACGTCGCGGGTATGAGCAGGAACCCGACGAAGACGACGTCCCACGAGGTCGAGACGGCCGGGAGGTGCTCCGCCCACGCGTCGTAGGCGGCAAGTGCGACGCCGAGCGCTAGTAGGGGGGCAGCTCGGACCACCAGGGGCCGAGTGCCTTGAAGGCCTCCCAGAAAGCCCGCTTGGCCGGCTGCTCGTCGAGGGAGCCGTCCACGTCGGGCGTCACCAGGGCGTCGATCGTCGGCGTGAATGACCTGATCGTGCCGGTCGCCGGGTCGATCGGTGTCGACAGGGGAAAACTGATCGCGTTCAGGCATGCGAGAGCATCTTCCCCCATGGCCACGACGATCTTCGGTTGCACGACGTGCAGCTCCCGCGCGAGCCACTGGTGGGCTTCCTCTTCGTCCTCGCCCTCGTACTTCAGGCAGTTCGTCCCGTAGATGGCCGTCGGCTCGACGCCGAGGCGCTGGATCGACTTGAGCACCGCTTGCCCGGCACGCCCGAAGAAGGCGACGCCTTCGTGGATCTCGGACTCACGCGGCGTGTGCTTCAGAAGAAAGACGTCGCCGAGCGGATGCCCCGACCCGAGGACGGGCGCCCGGTTCGTGCCGGCGGCCTGGGCGATCTCGTGGCCGAGCTCGTTCATCTCGGCGATCGCCTTTTTGAGGTAGCGCTCGGAAAGTTCGTCAGTTGGCACTGGCACGGGGTGGGGATCAGATGGTCGGTCGGTAATTGGCGGGCCCGCGGGGACGGGCCAGACCAAGCCAGGGTGTGCCATCGCCCGCAGGCAAGGCTAGAAGCCTTGACAAGGGCGAGGGTGTGCCCTGGCGCCGTGTCTGGGCCGCCATCCGTGGGTTTGGTAATTGTCGATCGACCATCTAGTTCGGGTCGCCCTCGGCACTTCCTACCGGACCGCGGCTCGGCCCCGCTTCTCGCGCGCCTGCGCGACCCATTTCAGGCCCTGGAGGTAGACGAGCGACTTCGGCCGCCGGACGATGTCGGCCGAGCGGAGCGAGATCAGGAATTCCTCGGGTGTCTCGAAGGCACGCATCCGTACGACCCCGGTTCCGATCCCCTGGATCACGTGGGCGTCGGAGCCCGCGCCCATCAGGAGGTTGTACTTGCGGGCAAAACGGAGCGCCTCGTCGTTGAACGTCTCCCGGAGCAGGCGCGCGTTGAACACCTCGAAGACGTCGATCTCCGCGAGATGGCGGTGGAGCGTGCGTGGATCCGGGATCGTGTGCATGCGGTCGAAGGGGTGGGGGAGATAGACGAGCCCGCCCTGGTCCCGGATCGCGACGATCGTCTCGGCCATGGTCATCCCGCGCGGGATCTCCTCCTCGAGGAAGAGGCCGATCACCTCGCCGCGGTCAGTCTTCACCTCTTCGCCCGGGATGACGGTCAGCGCCCTTCCACGGGCGAGCTCCACGGCCTCCTGTGCGCCTGCGAAGACGTTGTGGTCGGTGACCGCGATCGCACCCAGCTCTTGCTCCTCGGCGCGGTCGAGCACCTCGGCTACTGGCATGGAGCAGTCGTGTGAGTGCTCCGTGTGCAGGTGGAGGTCGGCGAGGAGAAGCGGGCGATCCGCAAGTGGGTCGGTCGGCCGGCGAGACTGTCGCTTGCGACGGACGACGCTGCCGTAGATCTCCTCGAGAAGGTCGGCGAGCGCTCCGAAGCTTTCCGGCTCCGCGGCGAGCCGCGCTGCTTCCGCCAGCTCCTCGCGCCACCTCGGGTCCTCGCCGAGGCGGGCCAGAGCGGCCGTGACGAGCTCGGGCTGCTCAGCCGACCCCGCCGGGTCGACGATCGGCACTCCCGAGCTCGCGGCCTCGAGCTTGAGCCGGTCCGAGCCACGCAACGCGGGGATGAGAGCGGCCCCTCCGGCCAGCTCCCGCGCGCGAGCCGCTTCGTCGAGCGCGCTGCGCACGAGGACCCTTCCCCGCAGCGCGCGCGGCACGTAGGGACGGCCGCTGAGTGCTCGCGTGCGGAGGACGACGAGCTCCCAGCTGGGCAGCTCCGCGAGCGCGCGTGCGGCAGCCCGGAACCGCTGCGACTCGTCGGCCCGCCACTCGAGCACCAGGCGTCGCTCGGGTGCTGCAGGGCGAAACCGCTCCAGGTCGACTCCGTACGGAAGAACCTTGTAATCGCCCGGAAAACGCTCGCGGGCAGCCGCGGCGGCGGCGTCCCCGACCGCGGTCAGGGCGTCGATTCGAGCGAGCAGCTTGTCCCGCTGGGCGCGCCCGGGCGGATAGGCAGGGCGCTCCGCGGAGTGGAAGGTCGCCACCGTGAAGCTCTTGGACTGGCGAAGGGCGAGGTACGAGAGGCTCGGGAGGGCCGGCTCGTGCGCGTGGACGACATCGAAGCGATCGGCCGATAGGGCGAGCGCCAGGTTCGCGCGGACTCCGACCGGAACGCTGAGACGGCTCCGCCGCGAGACCGGGATCGCGGGGCCGAGGGCAACCACTCCCTCGAGAGGTGTCCCGTCCCGGCCCAGGCTCCGGAGCGCCCTGCGCCCGGCTGCCAACGCCGTGGCGCGGTTCGAGGGAGTGAGCACGACGACGTCGTACCCGCGGCGCTCCAGCTCCTCGGCCACACCGGCGACGTGGTCGTTCACCGCGTGGGGCTGCGACCAGGCGAACGGCGTGACCATGCACACGCGCAGACCCATGACCACCGATTCTAGATCGCGGGGCCGCTTTTTCTGCGCTCGAGAACCTTCTCGGTCGGCTCGGCGAAGCCGAAACGCTCGTAGAGCGCGTGCGCGTCGGTCGTGTGGAGGAGCCAGCCTACGTCTCGCTGGGGCCCGTTCTCGACCAGCTCCCGCACGAGCTCGACCCCGAGTCCGCGGCCCCGCACCTCCGGGTGGACGTAGACGTCGGCCAGGTACGCAAACGCGACGCCGTCCGAGACCACGCGCCCGAACCCGAGCTGCCGCTCGCCCGTGTAGAGACCGACGATGCGAGAGGCCTCGCGGACGAGCCGCTCGACGACCTCACGCGCTCGTCCCCGAGCCCAGTACGACTCCTCCGAGAGGAACCGGTGTACCTCATTGACATCGACCCGCGCGGGGTCGTCGTCGAGCTCGTAGCCGCCTGGAAGCTCGCGCCGCACTACTTCGCGGCGGCCGCGCGCTCCTTCGTCTTCGAGCGGGCGTTCTGCTCGATGAACTTCTCGGAGAGGTCGGAAGCCTCGTCGTCCTGAATCTGCTTCGGGGGTGACTTCATCAAGTAGGCGCTCGGGCCCTCCAGCGCGCCGCCGATGCCGTTGTTCAAGGCCAGCTTCGCCATCCGGACGGCGTCGATGACGATGCCAGCCGAGTTCGGCGAGTCCCAGACCTCGAGCTTCAGCTCCATGTTCAGGGGGACGTCTCCGAAGGAGGTGCCCTCCATGCGGATGTACGCCCACTTGCGGTCGGTCAGCCACGGCACGTAGTCGGACGGGCCGACGTGGACGTTTTTCGCGCCCATGTCGTAGTCGAGCATCGAGGTGACTGCGTTCGTCTTCGAGATCTTCTTGGACTCGAGGCGGCTGCGCTCGAGCATGTTCAGGAAGTCCGAGTTGCCGCCCACGTTCAGCTGCATCGTCCGGTCGAGATGGACGCCGCGCTCGCGGAAGAGGCTCGTGAGCACGCGGTGCGTGATCGTGGCGCCGACCTGCGACTTGATGTCGTCGCCGATGATCGGCAATCCGGCATCCTCGAAACGCTTCTGGAAGTGGCCGCCGCGAGCAAGGAACACTGGCATGCAGTTCACCATCGCGCAGCCGGCCTGGAGGATCTGCTCCGTGTACCACTTGGTCGCCTCCTCGGAGCCGACCGGGAGGTAGTTGACGACCACGTCGGTGCCGGTCTCCTTGAGGATGCCGACAACGTCGTCGGTGTCGCCCGGAGCCTTCTCCACGACTTCTGAGATGTACTGGCCGAGCCCGTCGTGCGTCATCCCACGCGACACGGTGACGCCCGACTTCGGCACCTCGGAGAACTTGTAGGTGTCGTTCGGATGCGCCCAGATCGCGTCCGAGAGGTCCTTCCCGACCTTGTCCTTGGTCACGTCGAATGCGGCGGTGAACTCGATGTCCCGAAC
>DASQGA010000279.1:0-6785 GCA_035632855.1 Gaiellaceae bacterium
TTCGACATCGACGGAACGCTGATCACGTCCGGGGGCGCCGGCGCAGTCTCCTGGCGTCGGGCGTTCGAGGATCTCTACGGGATCCCGGCGGACATCGGCGAGTTCACGGAGGCGGGAATGACCGACCCCGAGGTCGCGCGTCTCACCTTCAAGGCCGTGATCGGCCACGAGCCTTCACCGAAGGAGCTTGCGCGGGTGATGGCAAAGCGCCTCGAACACCTCCCGCAGGCCGTCGCCGAGTCAAAGGGCTACAAGGTGCTCCCGGGCGTGAAGGAGCTCCTGCCACAGCTTCGCGACGCCGGGTATCTGCTCGGCCTGACCACGGGCGGCGTCGAGGAGGCGGCCCGCATGAAGCTCGAGCGCGGCGGCCTCAACCAGTACTTCACCTTCGGCGGCTACGGCTCAGACTCCCCGGACCGCATCGAGCTGACGAAGCGAGCCGTCGAGCGAGCCGAGACGATCGTGGGTCGCGACCTGGAGGGGGATGACGTGCTCGACGTCGGCGATACCCCACTGGACATCACGGCCGCGCACGAAGCAAACACCGTTGCGGTCGGCGTCGCGACCGGCCACTACTCTAAAGCGCAGCTGGCGGAGGCAGGTGCCGATCACGTGCTCGGAACGCTCAAGGAGGAGCTGCCGCTGTGAGCCGCATCATCGACCTGAGCGTCACGATCCGGGAGGGGATGCCGATCTACGACGGCAATCCAGGCATCCACCTGTCCCGGGCGCAGTCGATCGAGGACGGCGCCGACGTGAACGTGAGCCGGCTCGACCTCGGCGTCCACACGGGCACGCACGTCGATGCTCCAATCCACTTCCTGCCCGACGGAGCCGGCGCCGAGGCACTCCCGCTCGACGTGCTCGTCGGTCCGGCGGACGTCGTCGACGCCACGACCCTCACGGGACCGATCGACGCGAGCTCGCTCGGGAGCCTCGAATTACCCGAAGGTCTCGAGCGCCTCCTCTTGAAGACGCCGAACTCGGAGCTCTGGTCCAGCGACGAGTTCACTCGGAACTTCATCCGCCTCACGGGCGACGGAGCGCGCTTCCTGGTCGAACGTGGCATCCGCCTCGTGGGCATCGACTACCTGTCAATCGGAGACCAAGAAGCCCACCGGGAGCTGCTCGGAGCCGGGGTCGTCGCGGTCGAGGGACTCGACTTCCGAGGAGTCGACCCAGGCGCCTACACGCTGGTGTGCCTGCCCCTTCGGCTCGTCGGGTCTGACGGCGCGCCGGCCCGCGTGATCTTGCTCCAGGACTAGAGGGCTAGCCGACCTCGACGAAGACCTTGATCGCGTCCTCGTCCTCGGTCAGACGACGCAGCATCTCCTCGTAGTTGTCGAGGCCGTCGACCGGCGTCGTCAGGAGCTTCCCGAGCCAGCCTGGGTAGAAGGCCTCCGCTCTGACGAGATCGGTAACGCCCCGCTCGAAGTCATCCCGGGAGGCGTTCACAGTTCCAACCATGACCTTGTTGCCGAGCACGAAGCCCTGGTTGATCCTGTCGCTTCGCACCTCGGCTTTCCGGTCGCCGCCGGTGACGCTCGCGAGCACGAGGACGCCGTTCTTCGCGAGCAGCTCCGCCGCCTCGAACGCCAGTGGGCTGAAGCCGGTCGCCTCGAAGATCACGTCGAACGGGCCGTACTCGGCGCTTGCGTCGGCGAGAGAGGTCTCCTCGGAGCTCACGTAGGCGGCGCCCAACTCCTCCACGAGCTGGCCGTTCAGGTACGGCGGCTTCCGGCGCGAGAAGCACGTGACTTCTATCCCACGGAGGCGCAGCGCCAGCGTGCCCAGGAGCCCAATCGTGCCAGCGCCGAGGACGGCCGCCCGCTCGGGCTTCCAGATCTTCAGACGCCGTTGGATCTCGTACGCCTGGTTCAGCCCCTTCTCCGAGACCGAGAGCGGTTCGAGGAGGACGCCCACTTCCCGGAGTGAGTGCGGGAGCGGCACGACGTAGGCCGCGTCCTCGACGTAGCGCTCGGTGAGATAGCCGTGCAGGAGGTTTATGCCGCGCTCGTAGTAGACGTCGTCCGTTGTCATGTCCTGGAGCCCGATCCGGTCGTAGGGGCTCGAGCCAGGCCTGCGCACGGTCGCGACGACGAGCGTGCCTGGCCGTAGCGAGGCCGGGGCGTTCGTGCCGGCCTCGAGCACCTCCCCGAAGCTCTCGTGGCCCGTGACGAGGTAGTCGAAGCCCTCTGGCGCCGCGCCGTACTCGGCCTCGTTGATCTCTTTGTCCGTCCCGTCGACGCCGACCCGGATCACCTTGACGAGGACACTACGACCGCTGTCCACCTCGTCGAGCGAGGGCTCCGGGACGTCCTCAAGGTGCATCGAGTTCGCCTTGCCCGGATGAACCGCGATTGCCTTCACTCAACGAATTCTTAACGTTGCCGGGCGATTTCGACGGCTCCGCCCGGATAAGTTCCGGGCATGGAGCTGCGAGAGCTCGCGAGTCGAAACGACGGCGGACACGTCGTCCGCCTGATGTGGGACCCGGCGCGCGACCAAACCGTGCTTCGCTTCCGGGACGAGGAGAGAGACGAGACATTCGTCGTCGACGTGCCGAAGGAGGAAGCCCTCGCGGCGTTCAACAATCCCCACGACTATCTCCCCTCCGGGCTCGGCGAAGCCGCTTAGATGATTGATCGACAATCAGCCCACCCTCGGATGGCGGCCCAGACGCTGCGCCAGGTCTGGCCCGTCCCCGCGGGCGAGCCGATTATCGACCAACCATCTAACAGCTTGTAACTGGGCCTTCCGAGGCCCAGACTGACGCCATGACCGACCCGGTCGCCGCCGAGGGTCCGATCGCCGCCGGCTCGAGCCGGCCCCATTACCTCCCGATCGCGGAGCACGGCGTGATCGGCGATCTCCATTCGATCGCCCTGGTCGGGACCGATGGCACGATCGACTGGTACTGCCCGGGGCGCTTCGACGCTCCGAGTGTTTTTGCATCCATCCTGGACAAGGATCGGGGAGGCTTCTGGCGCATCGCGCCCGCCGTCCCGGACGGAACGTCGAAGCAGCTCTACTTCCCGGACACCAACGTCCTGATCACACGCTTTCTGACCCCGGAGGGCGTCGTCGAGATGCAGGACTTCATGCCGGTCAGCGAGCGCGGCCGAGAACATCGCCAACGGATCATCCGGCGTCTCATGGCCGTTCGCGGGGCGATGAGCCTCCGGTTCGAGCTCGAGCCGCGATTCGACTATGGCCGCGGCGAGCACGAGACGCATGTCTTCGACGGCGGCGTCGTCTTCCATACCCCGGAGCTCTCGCTCGCCCTCGACTCGGCGGTTGCGCTCACCCCAACAGAGAAAGGTGTCGAGGCCGAGTTCGCGCTCCGGGAAGGCGAGACGGCCACATTCACGCTCGAGAGCGTAGACGAGACCTACGAGACCCACGTCCACTCCGAAGTCGAGACGCGCGAGCTCTTCGAGCGCACCGTCGAGTACTGGCGCCGGTGGATCCGCCACTGCCGCTATCAGGGGCGCTGGCGCGAGATGGTCTACCGCTCCGCCCTGACGCTGAAGCTCCTCACCTACCAGCCGACGGGCGCGATCGTCGCCGCGCCCACGACGAGCCTCCCGGAGCAGCTCGGGGGTGTGCGCAACTGGGACTACCGCTACACCTGGATCCGCGACGCAGCCTTCTCGCTCTACGCGCTGCTCAGGCTCGGTTTCACCGAGGAGGCCGAGGCATTCATGGACTGGCTCGACGCGCGTCTGACGGAGGGCATGGAGGGCGAGTCAGGACCGCTCCAGATCATGTACGGCATCGATGGGCGCTCGGAGCTTCCCGAGGTCGTCCTCGACCACCTCGAGGGCTACCGGGGCTCCCGGCCCGTCCGGATCGGGAACGGGGCCGCGGATCAGCTCCAGCTCGACATCTACGGCGAGATGATCGATTCGGTCTACCTCTACAACAAGCACGGACAGCCGCTCTCCCACGACGCCTGGATGTCGGTCTGCCGCGTCATCGACTGGGTGCTCGAGAACTGGGACCGGCCCGACGAGGGCATCTGGGAGACGCGCGGCGGCAAGAAGAACTTCACCTACTCGCGCCTCATGTGCTGGGTTGCAGTCGAGCGCGCGATCCGGGTCGCCAGGCAGCGCGGCCTGCCCGCGGATCTCGTCAAGTGGATGGCGGCCCGCGACGCGATCTACAAACAGATCATGGAGAAAGGCTGGAACGAGGAGCGCGGCGCCTTCATCCAGTCCTACGACTCCGACGTTCTCGACGCGTCGAATCTGCTCATGCCCCTCGTCAAGTTCATCGCCCCGACCGATCCGCGGTGGCTCTCGACGCTCGACGCGATCACGGAGGAGCTCGTCTCCGACAGCCTCGTGTACCGGTACAACACGAAGGCCGCGCCCGACGGCCTCGAGGGCGACGAGGGCACGTTCTCGATCTGCTCCTTCTGGTACGTGGAGGCACTGGCGCGTGCAGGGCGGGTGGACGAGGCGCGCCTCGCGTTCGAGAAGATGCTGACGTACGGGAACCACGTGGGTCTCTTCGCCGAGGAGATCGGGCCGACCGGGGAGCAGCTCGGGAACTTCCCGCAGGCGTTCACGCACCTCTCTCTGATCAGCGCCGCGGTCAACCTGGACCGGCAGCTCGGGTAGCGCCAAACCCGAAGCGATGGGACTCCTGAACTACCTGAGCGGTTTCGGACACCGGGACATGGCGGTCGACCTCGGGACCGCCAACACGGTCGTTTACGTCCGAGGCGAGGGCATCGTCCTGTTCGAGCCGTCCGTGGTCGCCATCGACGACACCACCGGCGACGTCCACGCAGTCGGCGCCGAGGCGAAGCGGATGATCGGGCGGACGCCCGCCTCGATCCGTGCG
The DNA here is from genome assembly GCA_035632855.1 of Gaiellaceae bacterium. Classification (GTDB taxonomy): domain Bacteria; phylum Actinomycetota; class Thermoleophilia; order Gaiellales; family Gaiellaceae; genus DASQGA01. The sequence continues at coordinate 4,852 of DASQGA010000279.1, forward strand.
ATCCGCCCGCTCCGGGACGGCGTGATCGCCGACTTCGAGGTGACCGAGTCGATGCTCCGTCACTTCATCCGGCGGACGCACGGGAACCGGTTCCCGTATCCGCGCGTGATCATCTGCGTCCCGAGCGGGATCACGGACGTCGAGGAGCGCGCGGTGGAGGAAGCGACCCTCGCGGCCGGAGCGCGGCAGGCCTGCCTCATCGACGAGCCGATGGCGGCTGCGATCGGTGCGGAGCTGCCGATCGACGAGGCGACCGGGAACCTCGTCGTCGACATCGGCGGCGGCACGACCGAGGTAGCCGTGATCTCTCTCGGCAGCATCGTCGTTTCCCGGTCGATCCGGGTTGGCGGCTACGAGATGGACGACGCGATCGTGGCCTTTGCGAAGCGCGAGTGCAACCTCCTGATCGGGCAGGAGAGCGCTGAAGAAGTCAAGCTCGAGATCGGCTCAGCGTGGGACGCCGGGCTGGACGGCACCGCCGAGATCCGGGGCCGGGACATAGCGACAGGTCTCGTGAAGCGGGTCGATGTCACAGCCGCCGAGGTGCGACGGGCCCTCGAGCGGCCCGTACTGCAGATTGTGGACAGCGTCCGGGACACACTCGAGCGGACACCGCCCGAGCTCGCGGCCGACATCACTAGCCGCGGCGTCGTCATCGCGGGCGGCGGCTCGCTTTTGCGCGGGCTGGATGAGCTACTGAGGCAGGAGACTGGACTGCCTGTCCACCGGGTCGAGGAACCGCTGACCTGCGTCGCGATCGGCGCTGGCAAGAGCCTCGACGAGTTCGACGCGATCGCGCGGGCAGCGAGAGTGCGGCGATCGAACGGTGGGGCCTCCGTGCAGACAGCCCATTTCCGCGTGCGCTGACCTGCTCACTTCGCGGGCTGTTGCCAGGCCTGGAACGAGCCAGCGGCGGGACTGCCAAGGAACAAGCAGTACGAGCCTTAGCTTCGGGTGGGCGGCGCGGCAGAAGGCGAGCGAAAGAGAGGCGCGGAGCGGATTCGAACCGCTGTACGAGGCTTTGCAGGCCTCTGCCTAACCACTCGGCCACCGCGCCGGTGCGACCGGAATCGTAGCGAGGCCGGCTCTACGGAACCCAGCGGTCGCCGGAGGGTGTCAGCTGGAGCTCATGCGTCCAGGCGCGCGGCGACTGGTTCGCTAGGTAGGCCACTGCCCGGGCGACGTCCTCCTGCGAGGCGCTCTCTTCGACGGGGCGGCCCGCGAGCCGATCGATGCTCTTCTCGCTCTCGATCGTGGCGTCGACGATCAGCAGAGCGACGTGAACGCCGTGCCCCCGCAGCTCGCCGGCCGCAGACTGAACGAGCGCGCGGCTCGCGAAGGCCGCCGCCGCCCAGGGACCCCGGCCGGGCATGCCTCGGCGAGACGAGCCGCCAGTGATTTGGACGAACGTTCCTCTGCGCTGCTCTCTGAGGCGCCTGGCGGACACGCGGAGCACGGTGAAAAGTGCGGGCAGGAGCTCTCCGGTGTAGGGCACGAGAGCCTCGCCGTCCGCGTCCGCGAGCTCTCCCCCGCCGATCTGCCTCCCGCGGAAGTTCGGGCTAATCGCCACCACCACGAGATCGACGGACCCGAAGTGGCGAGATGCCTCGTCGAACGCCTCTTCGACACCAGCTTCGTCAGCGGCGTCCGCCGTAACTCCGAGGGCCACGGGTAGGTCTTCGCGGAGGCGCTCGATCGTCTCGAGTGTCCGGGCGACCGCAGCGACGTTCCAGCCGAGCCCGGCCATGTGAACCGCGACAGTTCGCCCGAGGTTCCGGGCGCCGAAAACCAGCAAAGTGGGAATAACTCCGATCCTACGTCCTTGCCATCGGCCAGGGCGAAGCCGAGAATGGACAGGGTCGGCCGGCGCGCACCTTGTCCCGGGGTAACAGAGCGTCGGCCGCGCGGAGCCCCGGCTTGCCGGGGCTCCTTTT
>DASQGA010000280.1:0-4360 GCA_035632855.1 Gaiellaceae bacterium
GTGGCACGTCCTTCTGTTTTCTCTGTTGAAGACAAATTCAGGCTCGTCCTCTCAGTCATCTCGAGCGAGATGTCGGTCGCGGAGGCGGCTCGCCGCGGCAAGGCGAGCGAGCAGTCGATCTCGACCTGGAAGCGCCAGTTCCTTGAGGGCGGCAAGGCGGGCCTGGTCGAGGGCGGCAAGCCGGGCGTCAACCCGCGCGAGCGGATGCTGCTCGATGAGGTCGAGGAGCTAAAGGCGGCTCTGGGTGAGGCGCACGTCGAGCTGCGTGTCTGGAAGCGCAGTGCCGAGCATCGCCTGGGTCCTACGAGGACCTCGAGGTGATCCGCCTCGAGGCCGGGATGCCCACCTCGAGGTTCGTCAGGCTGATCGGGGTGCCGGAGCGCTCTTATCGGCGCTGGCAGCAACGCCAACGCCAGGGTAGGGCCGTGAAGGGGCCGTGGCCGGCGCCGGCGAGAGATCGGGTTGAGCCGGTCGCGATCTCCTACGCGGATCGCTTCCCAGCCTGGGGTCACCGCAAGATCGCGATGCTGATGCGCGTCGACGGCCACGGGGCGCCCGACTCGACGGTGCTGCGGGCGCTGAAGCGCACCGGCAGGGTGTTGCCGGTCGACTACCAGGCCGAACGCCGCCAGCTCGCCCAGGCCCGGCGGGCGGCGTTCGTGGTGCCGCCCAGCGGCCCGAATCAGGTGTGGCAGCTCGACTTCAGCGAGTTTGAGACGCGCCAGGGCGGCGTCTGGCGGATCGGCGGTGTTGCCGACTACTGGTCGAAACTCGAGTTCGGCTGGCACGTCTCCACCACGGCCAATCACCGTGACGCGATCGAGACCGTCGAGCAGGCGATCCGCGAGAACGAACGGCTGCTCGGCCGGCCGCTGCGGGAGCTGCTCGTCGACCCGCAGACCGGCGAGATCCGGCCGATCGCCCTCGTCACGGACAACGGGCCGTGCTTCAAGTCGGTCCGCTTCGCCGCCTACATCGAGAAGCGGCCGGAGCTGATCCACATCCGCACCCGCCGCAAGACACCGCAGCAAAACGGCGTCCGCGAACGAGCCTTCGGCTCGCTCAAGTACGAGCATCTCTACCGGCTCGAGATCGACGACGGCTACCAGCTCGGCGTCGAGGTCGAGGCATACCGGCAGCTCTTCAACCAGATCCGACCACACGAAGCCATCGGCATGCGACGCCCGCTCGACGTCCACCTCGAAGGTTGCACAACCGCTCAGACCATCAAGTCAAACGAGCCCGAAACCCTGCCAACTTCGTGACGCGGGACAAGGACGTCCGGATCGATCCTCAGCCGTTCACAACGTGTAGGCGGGGTCAGCTAGGCGAGATAGAGAGCGAGCACTACGAGGCCCAGCACGACGGCGACGGCACAGCCGACGAGGAAGACGACGCTTCCGAGCAACGCGACCGGTGTCGAGGCTGTCCGCCCCGCTGCCACCTCCTGCTCGGTCGTGCGGACGTTCGGGCTCTCGGCCTCGGGCACGCGGTCCGGCTCATCACCTGCACTGTCGGCGGGACGGCTCATGCGAGCGCGAACGATGGTTTGTGCTCGATGTACTCGAGCTCGATGTCGTCGGGGCCGCCGAGGAACACCGCGCGGCTGTTCTCGGCGTCCACGAACTTGTTCTCGCGCAGGCGACGATCTTCGGCCGATTGCCGAACCTCGTCGACCGACTCCACGAGAAGTCCGAGATGGTTCAGGAACGGGCGATCCGTCTCGACCGGCGACCCGCGGTGGAGCTCGACGTACGAATCGCCGAGCCGCATGCGTGTCGCTCCGTTCGCCCGTGGGGTCGCCAGCTCGAAGCCGTACTCGCGCCATGAGCGCGCACTCGCGGCCGGATCGGGCGTCACGAACGAGACGTGGTCGAGCTCGACCTCGCCTTCCGCGTTGGCGGGAACGAGCTCCAGCTCGAGTCCTTCGCCGACGTCAATCGTCCTCTCGACGGTCCCACAGGGGATCCCGATGCCGATCCGGTCGAGAGAGCCGCGTTCGCGAGGTCCGGTCGCAAGGAAGAGCGTCAGCTTCCCGAACTCGGGACCGCGACCGATCAGCACGAACTCGTCCGTGCGCTCGATCTCGCGAAACGGAAGCTGCGCCAGGATGCGCGCGGCAACGGCATCCGGGTCCGAGACGTAGAGCGCCACATGATCGAGCTTCTCCGGCCTCAGCGAAGTCACAGGGAGCGGTTACCCTCCTCCCCGCTCTCGAAACGCGCGACAACCGTCGCGTCATCTCAGCAGCGGCGCGAACTCCTCTTGCCATTCGCGGTCGCTCACCGCGCGGCGAAACAACCGCTCGAGGACGGCTCGTGGCGTCTCGCCTTGCTCGTGAGCCACGAGACAGACGCAGGCGACGAGGAGATGGCGCTCGACCTGATCCATCCGGAGATCGAGATGGTGTTGAAGACCACTCGGCCCGGGGAGGTCCTCCGCAGCCGTGACGAGGTCGCCGCGTTCGTCGACGAGATCGCCGGGCGGTTTTACGAGACCCTCGCCGAGGTCTTTCGGCCGCTCGACGACAGGCGCATCGTGATCGAGGGACGCATGCGCTGGATGGACGACCAGCGGGTCCTCCGCGACGATCCGATGATCTGGGCGCTCGAGTTCCGCGACGGCCTCGTCTGGCGATCGACGCCAGCGCATTCGGTCCTCGAGGCCGAGACGATACTCGCCGCGTCTCCGCGGGATTAGCGGCCTGACCTGAACCAGCAGCGCCCTGGCCTCTAGCTATGAATCGTCCAGAGACGCTTACGTCCGCCGAAAAGTCCGTCGCGTAAGCGCGTCGGACTTTTCGGCGCTAGGCCGGGCGAACATCCGCGTTCGCATGCCCAGGGAGAGCATCGTCACGCCCGCCGCCAGGGCCGCGAACCAGCTCGGGTACTGACCGCTCACGCGCGTGCTCCCTCGGCCGAGCGCGGCTGCAGCGATTCTGCCGCTGCGAGCACCTCGCGCTCGTAGAAGTCGAAGAACCCGTTCTGATCAGGCCCGATCTGATGCACGTACACGTGGTCGAACCCGGCGTCGACGAACTTCTGGATGGCCTCGAGGTGGCGGTCCGGGTCCGGTCCGCAGACGATCGTCTCGGCGATGTCCTCTTCCGCGACCATCTTCGACGCCGCCTCGAAGTGGCCGGGAAGGGGAAGCTCCTGCGTGAGCGGCCCGTGGAGGCCGGCGATCGGCCACCACTCGTGAGCGGTCCGGAGACCCTCGGGCTCGCTCTTCGCCCAGCACACAGTGAGCTGCCCGTACTTGGGGCCCTCCCCGCCGGCACCCTCGAACGCCTCGACGAGCTCCGCTTCCGGCGCAGTGCACACGAGACCGTCGCCGATGCGGGCGGCGAGCTCAGCCGCCTCCGGCCCCCCAGCGGCGACGACGACCTCGATTGGCTTCTCGGGAAGCGTGTAGATCCTCGCGTCCTCGACGCGGTAGTGCTTGCCCTCGAAGCTGCAGAGCTCGCCCTTCCAGAGCAAGCGCATGACCTCCACCGCCTCGTCGAGCATCTCGCGCCGCTCCTGCGCCGAGGGCCAGCGGTCGCCGAGCACGTGCTCGTTCAGGTTCTCGCCGGTACCAACGCCGAGGAAGAACCGGCCCGGCAGCATCGACGCGGCGGTGGCAGCAGCCTGGGCGACTATCGCGGGATGTATGCGGATCGTCGGGCACGTGACCCCGGTCCCGATCCTCAAGTCTTCCGTTGCGAGCGCGATCCCGCCGAGCACGCTCCAGACGAAGGGACTCTGGCCTTGCCGGTCGATCCAGGGATGGAAGTGGTCCGAGATCAGCGCGTACGAGAAACCGGCCTCCTCGGCACGATGAGCGTTGCGGACGAGATCTAGCGGCAGGTGCTCCTCGCTCGAGATCCCGTAGCCCAGGTCCATGGACTCGGTTGGTACCCGGCACCCGCGACCTCCAAACCGAAGCGTTTGTTTTACGCGCACCTGGCGGGGGGAATGCCGTTCCCCATCGATTCATGCGAACCGGGAGGATCCACATGCGTTCGACTTCTGCATTCTTGAGGGGCCGGCACGGCTTATCTCTTCGATCCGCGGCAGGGCAAGGGGCGCCGTCACCAGCTGCGCGACCGCTCGCTGAGAGCCTTACGGCGGGTGCAGAGAGTGGGCACCGGAAAGGTGAAGTTCGCCGGCGGTCACCTTCGGGGGCTCGTTTCCCTCGCACGTCGAACGCTGCTGCGACCCGCGGTCGCGACCGACGACGACACGGTCACGCAGCGCATCCGTAGCGACGCGTTCCGAGACGTGGATGTACCGATCCAGGGGGTGGACGTCATCGTCGAGAAGGGCATCGCGAAGCTGCGCGGCTCGGTCGCCAGCATCGCCGACTCCGACCGGCTCGT
>DASQGA010000281.1:0-7056 GCA_035632855.1 Gaiellaceae bacterium
CCGCACCATCGGTTGGGATGCCGACGATCGCGACGTCGACACCCTCCAGATCCCGCACATGGGGCAAGCGCATGAAGGTGCGAGGGCCAGAGAACCGCGGCGTCTCGAAGGCGTCCGGCGGTCCGTACCTCGGCATTCGGACCGATTCTATGCCACGGCCGCCTCCGCCTCCCGATGCTCGTTGAGCGCCGCGCGGCAGCGGGCGAGTGCGAGCTCCGCGCCCTCCGTCCCGGCACCCTCCGCGCGGATCCACGACTCCGCGTCGGACAAAAGTCCGCGGACCTCCAAGAGCAGCACGGGCGGGGCCACGCCCGCCGCCCGCAGAGCATCGATCCGGTCGAGACGTTCCAACACCCGTGCGGCTTCCTCCATGCGTCAAAGGTAGTCGGGAGAAGCGCGCGGGTGGCACGCGGAGTGTGCCGGAGGTGTCGAGACTCTCGAACGGAACGTGCGCTAGGCGTCGAGCCGCCGGCACTCGCGCCAGTACGCGAACGCCACGAGCGCGATCCCGACCACTGCGACCGAGACCGTGATCCAGCTCGGCTGAAGAACGGGCAAGAGAATCCCGAAGGCGCCTGCGAGCAGGAGGAGCCGGCAGCGGCGAAGCCGGAGCAGCTCACCCCGATTCATCCTGTTGCGACCACCCGAGCCGCGGTCGTCTGGGGCCGCGGCCGCACGCCGAGCAGCGCCTCGTCGAGCGCAGCGACGAGGGCAGGCCGGGAGTCGTGCAGGATCGTCTCGACCAGCGCCCGGCGGACAGCTTCCTCGGCCCTCGCGCCCGGACCGTCGCCGTCGACGAGTGCGCGCAATGCCGCGAGGAGCTCGCCACGCTCGCGGGCGTTGTCGCCGAGCAGAACCGCGGCTCGCATCGCTGCTGCCCACGGGCCCTCGTCGCAACCAAGGAGCGCAGTCAGCGCCTCGCGCAGCTCGTCCGCCCGCACCGGCCCCTGCTGGAAGAGAGCGAGCTCCCACCGGTCGAGAGCTTCGAGCACCTCCGAGTCGCTCGGCACCGCCGCGAGCCGCTCCTGCAGGCTGACGACGAGGCGTGCGCGGAAGGGATCGAGCCGGGTCGCCTCGCCCGGTGGCGGCTGAGCCGCCAGGGCGGGGACCGGGCGAACACCATAAGGACGCCAGTCGAGCCGCTCGAAGATCACAGGCCCCGCCGAGATTGCCCCCGGCGTTGCAAGCCGAAGTGCCGTGACCGCCCGTGAGACCTCGAGTGGTGCGTCAGGCACGCGGCAGGCGGTGCCGTCCAAGTCGGCCTCGAGCTCGAGCACGAGCGTCCGATCGACCTCTCGCCCGAAATCGCGCGGCAGGAGGCGACTGGCCTCCGGCCAGGTCGAGGCGAGCTCGCCGGCCGCGGCCGGGCGCACGGTCATCCCCCGGCCGAGCTCGATCGCGCCCCCCGCTGTGAGGCCCACGAGCGGCGCAAGTGCGCCGTAGAGCCGCCGTTCTCCGAAGAGCGAAGCCTCTAGCTTGGCGTACGCCCGCTCGAAGGCGGAGTCCTCCCAGTCGAAGCCGCCACACGCCTCCGCAGTCGCGACGAGCAGCGGAACGAGGATGGTGCGCGTGAGGGCCTCGTCCTCGCCGACCCGCTCCCCGGCGTGGGCCTGCGCGAAGATCCCGGCGGCCGGCTCATCTTTTAAAACCCCGAGCGCATCGCGCGCATCGTCACGGTGTGCCAACCCCTCGGCGCGCGACTCTACGAACGCACCGACGAGCGGTCGGTACTCGTAGAGCGTGGGCCGGTTCGGCGTCGCATGCTCCTCGAGTGCGACCGGCAAGTCCGCTCCCTGTTCGAGCTCGAGCCCCAGCTCGAAGAAGGCGCCGAGACAGAATCCACGCAGGACCTGGAGCAGGGCAGGGGAGCGGGGGACGGACGTGGCCACCGCCCGGAGTTACGCGCTGGTCCTCCCCGTTCCTGCCTGGCACGCCGGACACCAGTACGCCATTCGCGCTGTTTCACCCTGGGGCCGGGAACGGATCGTCCCGCCACACCGCCGGCACGGCCGGCCCACCCGACGGTAGATCGCCCGCTCGACGCGGGCGGCCTGCATCATCTCGGCTGCAGCCTCGAGGAGGCGCCGGAGCTCTTTGTCCGAGAGCGAGCGAAGCGGCGCCCACGGGGAAAGCAGCACCTGCCAGAGGGCCTCGGCCTTCCACATGTTTCCGATCCCGGCGATAAGCCGCTGATCCAGGATCGCCTCTCCGATCGCCCGGCGCTGGTTGGTCGCCCGCAACCGCTCGACCATCGCATCCACATCGGGCGGTGCGTCCATGATGTCCGGGCCGAGCCGTCGTACTGCCAGAGGCGTCCTCGGCCCGAGCTCGAGCACGGGGCCGTTCCACTGCACCGCTTGCCACTCGTCCCCGCGAAGGACCAGCCACGGCCGTCCGGTCAGCTTCTCCTCCGCGCGGCGGACGTGCCACCGCCCCTTCATCCGCAGGTGGCTCCGAAGGACTAGCCCGCCCTCGAACGTGAGCAGGAGGTTCTTGCCCACCGCCTCAACTCGCTCCAGTCGCCGTCCGTCCAACCGGTCAGCGAGTCCCAGGAGCGCTGCCCGCGGATGCGGCGTCTCGACGGAGACGATCTGCCCCTCGAGGACACGCACGCGGTCGGCCGCACGGCGAAGGCTATCCCCCTCGGGCATGTCTCCCAGAACGCTAGAGGATCGATGGGAAATTCAAGCTGGAGACTCCGCGAGGATTCCACGGAGGCGCTGGAGCCCGTGGAACATGCGGCTCTTGATCGTGCCGAGCGGCTCTCCCAGCCGTTCGGAGCTCGGACTGCGTCAGGCCACCGTAGTACGCGAGCTCGAGCGTTCGGCGTTGGTCGACGGAGAGCATCTCGAGCGCGTTCTGAAGGCGAGCCCGCTCGCCCTTTCGCTCGACCAGGATGTCCGCGCCCTCGTCGCCGACCCCGTTGAAGCCGCGGAGTGGCTCCGCCCGCCTGCGCTCCTCGCGCCGCACGAGATCGACCGCTCGGCGGTGCGTGATGACGAGGATCCAGGAGCGGCCTCGTCCACGCCCGGCTTCGAAGCTCCTCGCCGACCGCCAGAGATCGATGAATGCCTCCTGGACAACGTCTTCGGCGAGCGACGGGTCGCGTACGATCCGGAGTGCCAGCCGATAGCAAGTGGCTCCGTGACGGTCATAGAGGATTCCGAGCGCCGATTCGTCTTGCCGACCGACGGCGGCAACGAGCGCCTCGTCGGAGGGTGTCGCCAGTAAAGCACTCATCGGACGCACCTTTCGCTCGTTCCCGGCAGCGACCGCCGCCCGCGGCAAAGGTACGTCCAATCTTCAAGTTTGTCAAACTTTTGTCCTCGTTTACCGATGGAGGGCTCAGCCGAGTCAGGCTCTGAGGACGGCGCGCCTCGGACCGGCGAGAAACCCTGCCTCGACGAGCAAGGACATAACCTCGGTCTCGGCTACCGGCCGCCCGTCGAAGCGCTCGACAGCCAGCCGTTTCAGCCCGGTCTTGCGTGCGTGTGCGACGAGCGCCGCGAGCGCATCGCGAAGCCAGTTCTCCTCGGGCTCACGGAGCGGGACGATCGTCCGGCCGCCACGCTCGACGAAGAGCGCCGCTTCGCCGCCGAGCAAGACGACGTAGGCGCCGGCCACGCGGGCAGCGCGCGCGCCGGCACGCCGCGGCCACGACACGGCGCCGCCGTAGGGCTGAGCCGGGTCGGCCGCAGCGAGGACGAGCGCCTCTGACCCTGCGCCCGCATCTCGCAGCCGCTCGACTGCGCCGGGGAGTGCGAACTGAGCGCCTCCCAGACCCTCGACGAAATAGCCCCGGCGGCAGACGCCGAGGGTCTCGAGCTTCCGGAGCTCCTGATAGACGGTGCCGTATCCGCCCGGCACTCCTTCGGCCCGCACCCCGTCACGGGTAACCACACCCTGCCGCTCTAGCAAGAGCTCGGCGAGCGCGCGTGGCTCCGGCGTTCCGGGGAAGAGCCCGTCGGTGGTCGACCAGCGGCCCTGGGTCGCAGTGATCGCATGCGCACGGTTTCGGGAGAACCGCCGCGGCCGCCGCTCCGTTCGTGGAGCCCGGAAGCGCCGCTCGGCTCGCAGGGGCTGCCACGCGTCATTCGTGATCTCTCCAGCCCAGACGAGATCCCAGAGCGCCGGCAAGGCGCTCTCCGCCTCTAGTCCTGCCTCTCTGACGAGGTCGAACCAGAAGAGGGCGCCCGCGGCCAGAGCCGACCGGATCGCTGCGTGCGCCGGCTCCGTCGGCGGGGGCAACGCGGCCGGGCGACCCAGGACTGGCGCGTCCTCGCGGAAGTAGAGCGCCACTCGCTCGAGCCCGGCTCCAACCCACACCACCTCACCCGATGCGCAGAGCTGGTCGAGCTGGGCCGGTTGGAAGCCGGGCACCCGACGCGGAAGGACGTCCCGCTCCCAGAGCCCGACTGGAAGCGAGAGACCTTGCAGCGGCACGAGCGCTTCCCGGAGCGGCGCCCTTCGGTCGACGCCCTGCCACGCCGGCAAGAAGCGACCGAGAGCGGACTGATCGATCGGCTCGACCTGCTTTCGCAGTGCAGCTAGGCTCGCGCGGCGGAGGCGCCGGAGCACATCCGGTTCACACCATTCCCGCTCGCTCCCACCCGGGCGAAGCTCGCCCCGAACTAGGCGCCCCTCGCGCTCCAGGCTGGTCAGTTCCGCTTCGACGCGTTCGAGAGGGAGCGCGAACCGTGCCGCCGTTTCCGCACTGGTAAAGGGGCCACGACCGCGCGCGTAGCGAACGAGAAGGAAGCGAAGGGGCGCCTCGCCTGCTTCCAGGAAGGCATCCGGAAGGCCGGACGGAGGCATTGACCCGAGTGCGTCTCGGTAGCGGCCCGCATCCTCGGCAGCGATCAGGCGGTCCTCGCCCCCCACTCTCACCGTCACCGCCCGGCGCTCCTGGACAAGGGGAGCCGCAAGCTCCTCCTGGAACTCTCCGAGCGCGACGTCGCCGCGGCGGAGGAGCAGGTCGTGGAGCTCGTCCGGCGATCGCGGGGAGCCGCGCAGCTCTTCCTCGACCTGCTCGAGAGCCCGTGGATCGAGCAGGTCACGCAACTCCTCCTGCCCCAGAAGCTCCTTCAGGAGGTCGCGGTCGAGCGCTAGGGCCTGGGCGCGCCGCTCCGCCAGAGGCGTGTCGTCCTCGTACATGTAGGTCGCCACGTAGTCGAAGAGGAGCGACGAGGCGAAAGGTGAGGCCCTGGGGGTCTCCACGTCGACGACGTCGATCCGCCTCGACTGGAGCTCCCCTAGCACGGAGCGGAGCGAGGGCAGGTCGAAGACGTCCTGCAGACACTCGCGGAAGGTCTCGAGGATGACCGGGAAGTCGGCGTAGCGCCGCGCCACCTGCAGCAGCGCCTGAGCCTTGAGCCGCTGCTGCCAGAGAGGCGTCCGTTGGCCCGGGCGGCGCCGCGGGATGAGTAGCGCCCGCGCGGCGTTCTCACGAAAACGCGCCCCGAAGAGCGCCGTCCCCGCGAGCTCGGCGACGACGAGCTCCTCCAGCTCCTCGGGGTCGATCGCGAGGTCTGCTGTCGCCGGCGGCGCATCGGCGTCCGGGAGGTGCAGCGCGATGCCGTCGTCGGACCAGATCACGTTGACCTCGAGCCCGAGAGTGTCTCGCAAGCGGGCGGCAAGCGCGAGCGACCAGGGCGCGTGCACCCGGCCCCCGAAGGGAGTCAGGACGCAGAGGCGCCAGTCTCCGATCTCGTCCCGAAAGCGCTCCACGACGATCGTGCGATCGGACGGGAGCGCGCCGGTGGCAGCTTCCTGCTCGCGGAGGAAGGTCAGGAGGTTCGATGCCGCGCGATCGTCGAGGGCGTGCTCGCCGGTGAGCCGCGCGGTCGCGGCCGCGTCATCGAGAGCCACGAGCTCGCGAGCAGTTCGGCCGATCTCGCGCCCGAGCTCGAATGGCCGGCCGATCCCTTCGCCTTTCCAGAAGGGGACCGCCCCAGGGATCCCCGGGGCGGGGGAGACGAGCACGCGATCGCGTGTGATCTCCTCGATCCTCCACGTCGAGGCGCCGAGGAGAAACGTCTGCCCCTGGCGGGCTTCGTACACCATCTCCTCGTCGAGCTCACCTACGCGTCCGCCCCCCTCGACGAGGTAGACGCCGAAGAGCCCACGATCAGGGATCGTGCCCGCATTCGTGACTGCCAGGCGCCGCGCGCCCTCTCGCGCTCGGACGAGCCCGGCCACTCGGTCCCAGACGATCCGCGGGCGGAGCTCCGAGAACTCCTCCGACGGATAGCGCCCGGCCAGCATATCGAGGACGTTCTCAAGCTGCTGGCGAGACAGGTCGCGGAACGGATATGCGGCACGGACGAGGTCGTGCAGCTCGTCGACAGGTATCTGTTCGCGGGCGGCGATGGCGACGATCTGCTGGGCCAGTACGTCCAGAGGGTTCCGGACGATGCGCGTCTCCTCGATCGCGCCCTCGGTCATGCGCCGTGCGACGACCGCCGACTCGAGGAGATCAGCGCGGAACTTCGGGAAGATTCGTCCCTTCGACGGCTCCCCGAGGCGGTGGCCGGCCCGGCCGACGCGCTGGAGTCCTGTGGCGACTGACTTCGGCGACTCCACCTGGACGACGAGATCGACCGCCCCCATGTCGATCCCGAGCTCGAGCGAGGACGTCGCCACCAGCGCCGGGATCTCCCCAAGCTTCAGGAGCTCCTCGACTTCGACGCGCTGCTCGCGGGCCAGTGAGCCGTGGTGCGCTCTGGCGATCTCACGCTCCGCGAGCTCGTTGAGCCTCAGGGCCAGCCTCTCCGCCAGGCGGCGGTTGTTCACGAACACGATCGTCGACCGGTGTGCCTCCACCAATTCGAGCAGCGCCGGGTAGATCGAGGGCCAGATCGAATTGCCCTCGCCGGGCTCTCTCATGTCCTCCACCGGCACGACGACACGCAGGTCGAGCTCCTTCCGCGTGCCCGCGTCCACGAGCTCGATCGCGCGGCCTCCGGAGACGAAGCGGCCGATCTCGTCCAGCGGGCGCTGCGTCGCCGAGAGGGCGATCCGCTGCATGGGCTTGGCGACGAGACGCTCCAGGCGCTC
>DASQGA010000282.1:0-2458 GCA_035632855.1 Gaiellaceae bacterium
AGGCGCTCACGACCGGCCACCCGGACGCCGTCCGCCGAGCCGAGGCGGCAGAGATCCTCATGGGCCCGGGTCTACGGCCGGCCCGTGCAGCCCTCCGAGGAGGTGACCCCGAAGTCGGACACCCTCCGGGAGATCCAGGACATGCTCAGGGTTATGACTCGGGAGGAGCGGAAGGACCTGATGCGGCGGCTGGATGAGGGCCAGCCGATCAGCATCTGAGCTTGCCCGCCGCTTGCCCGTGGCGTGGGAAACAGCATGGTTGAGCCGCACAGACCCCGATCCGACTTTCCACCTGCTTGCCACGGCTCCCCGAACCGCATGGTCTAGCCAAGCTGAACCTCACCCCCTACTGAGGAAGTGGCGGGGAACCGTTGCGGCCGGTTGGGGATGGTGGAGTGCCCCCGGTTGCGTGGATACTCGACTGTCCGCGCAAGCCCGCTATGCGGCCGGAGTGCGCGAGATCCTGGAGTGCTGGTTGATGGTCGTCCGATACGCGAGGAATACCTGATCGTCGATCGCGGCACGCTAGCGGGCGCCGGCGCTCATTCGTACAGCGCCGGCGACGCCACCGGCGGCTCCGACGAAGCAGCACGCTTCAAGGATCTCTAGCCCGCCGAGCCGCAGCACGCCCACTCTCCTACTCGGTGGAGCGCAGCCCACCCGCGCACGGAACTGTGGGAGTGGCCCCGAGGAAGTACCCTCAAGAGCTCCGCGAGCGATGATCGAGACAGCAGGTTCACCCGGGAACGACCGACCTCCCCGACCCGAGGAGGCGTGACGTGGCGCGAAGCCGTATCGTCTACCGCCATGCCACTCGAGCTGCTCGAGTTCCCCGCTGACGACCTGGCCCGCGCCCGCCGCTTCTGGGAGATCCTGCTCGACGTCTCGCTCGACGAGCGGAGGGAGGGGGAAGGCCAGGGCCTGCAGACCCACGACGATCGCCCGTCGCTCGGGCTGCATGACCGTGGCCGGGGCCCGGGTGATCGCTTCTCGCTGTCGTACTTCCGCGTCCCGGATCTCGCGCGGGCGCTCGAGCGCGTCGTCGAGCTCGGAGGGAGCGTCGTCCACCCGGGCGAGCGCTGGGCGATCTGCCGCGACTCCGAGGGCAGCCCGTTCGGTCTCGCGACGGAGTGAAGGGGTCCTCCGCGCGACTCGCGGGCGTCTCGTGACGCCTCGCGCGAAAGGGGCGGCGCCATATTCTCATGAGACAACGGTAGGTCTGCGCACGCGCGTTTAGACGCCGCACGGGTGAGCGGCTCGGCCCTCCGGCGAGACGCGGGTCGTGAACCCGGGACCGGCCCCAGCGGGGCACTACGCAGTCGTCGACATCGACGAAGCGGTTACGGTTCGGCTCGATCCGTAGGCCCCGGCGGGCTTTCTCCCCATCGTGTCGATCACGAGGCAATCTTTGCCGACGTACACTGAGGCCCGCGATGGAGCCCCAGACGCTCGCCTGCCAGATCGGGGCCGGTCTGTCGACCTCGGAGTCGGCCTGGGAGGCGGCCACGGAGGCGGCGCGCGAGGCTCGCGGCGGCGCGCTGGGCCGGGCCGGGGTCGACCTCGCGTTCATCTTCCTCTCCCCGGCGCATCTGGGCGAGGCGGAGGCGGCCGCCGAGGCCGTCCGCGAGGAGCTCGCGCCGCGGCACCTGCTCGGCTGCGTCGCCGAGGGAGTGGTCGCGCGTGTACGCGAGCTCGAGGAGGGTCCCGCGGTGGCCGTCTGGGCGGGTGCGCTGCCGGGCGCGGAGATCGAGTGCTTCCACGCCGCGGCTGTGCAGACGGACGAGGGGGTCGGCGTGACGGGCTTTCCCGAGCTCGACGATCCGGGGCTCGTCGCGCTGCTTGCCGATCCCTTCACGTTCCCGGCCGGGCCGTTCCTGACGAGGCTGAACGAGACGCACGAGCGGATCCCGCTGGTCGGCGGGCTCGCCGTCGGCGGGCGGCAGCCCGGCGCGCAAGCGCTCATCCTGGAGGACGCGGTGCACGCCGAGGGTGCCGTCGGCGCCGTCGTCTCGGGCCTGTCCGTCCTCACCGTCGTCTCGCAGGGCTGTCGGCCGATCGGACGCGAAGCCGTGATCACGCGCTGCGAGGGTAACGTCGTCTACGAGCTCGCCGGCAGGCCGGCGCTTGAGCGCCTGCGCGGGGAGGTCGCCGCCCT
The DNA here is from genome assembly GCA_035632855.1 of Gaiellaceae bacterium. Lineage (GTDB taxonomy): Bacteria > Actinomycetota > Thermoleophilia > Gaiellales > Gaiellaceae > DASQGA01. Next base: position 2,156 of record DASQGA010000282.1, read on the forward strand.
CTCCTCCGAGGAGCAGGCGCTCGCCGCGGGCGGGCTCCTCGCCGGGCTCGTGATCGACGAGAACCGGCCCGAGTACGACACGGGCGACTTCCTCATGCGCGGTCTCCTCGGTGCCGACGAGGCGACCGGCGCGCTCTCGCTCGGCGACACGGCGCGGGTCGGCCAGACCCTGCGCTTCTTCGTCCGCGACGCGGCCTCGGCGGACGCAGATCTCCGGCAGGCGCTCGGGGACGCGCTCCGCCGCGCGCGGCCGGCCGGGGCGCTGCTCTTCACCTGCAACGGCCGCGGGACGAACATGTTCCC
>DASQGA010000283.1:0-9620 GCA_035632855.1 Gaiellaceae bacterium
CCGATTCCCGGCAAGCAGGCCGTCGGGGTCGAGGTTCCGAACCTCGCGCCCAACATCGTCACCCTTGGCGACATCTACGACGAGTTCCCCGCCGCTGCCAGCCCGGTCTCGGTCTGGCTCGGGAAGGACATCTCGGGAGCCCCGGTGTGGGCCGATCTCGCCCGTATGCCGCACATCCTGATCGCCGGCACGACCGGCTCGGGCAAGTCGGGCTGCCTGAACACGATGCTCTGCTCGATCCTCCTTCGCTCCACGCCCGATCAGGTGCGAATGATCCTCGTCGACCCGAAGCGCGTCGAGCTAGGGCTCTACGAGTCGATCCCGCATCTTTTGACGCCGGTGGTCTCGAATGCGAAGTCTGCCGCAGCCGTCCTCGCCAACATCCTCGCGGAGATGGAACGCCGGTACGACCGGATGAGCCTCGCCCGCGCCCGGAACCTGCCGGAGCTGAACAAGGCCCTGGCCGCGCGGGGAGACGAGCCGCTGCCCTACCTCCTCGTCGTGATCGACGAGCTCGCAGACCTGATGATGATCTCGCCGCAGGATGTCGAGGACGCCGTCATCCGTTTGGCGCAGAAGTCCCGAGCCGTGGGCATCCACCTCGTCCTGGCGACGCAGCGCCCGTCGGTCGACGTCATCACCGGGATGATCAAGGCGAACGTCCCTTCCCGGATCGCCTTCGCCGTCTCGAGCATGACGGACAGCCGCGTCATTCTGGACGCCTCCGGCGCGGAGAGCCTGCTCGGGCAGGGCGACATGCTCTTCAAGCCGCTCGGGACCTCGCGGCTGCAGCGCGTCCAGGGCGCCTACGTGAGCGAGGAGGAAATCGCGCTCATCGTGGAGCAATGCCGCGGGCAGCGCGAACAGGAGCTCGATGAGTCGCTCCTAGAGGCTCCGGTTGTCGTCGCGGACGAGTCCGAGGGGGAATTCGACCCCGACGAGGATCCGTTGCTCGATCGTGCGATCGAGATCGTCGTCCAGACGCAGACTGCCTCGGTCTCGCTCATCCAGCGGCGGCTGCGTGTCGGCTACACGCGGGCCGGGCGCCTCGTCGACATGCTCGAGCGCCGGGGGATCATCTCCGGCTACGAGGGCTCGAAGCCTCGCCGGGTGCTGATCGGCGAGGCGGAGCTCGATCGGGTGCTCGCGGCAGCCGCCGAGCGCGTGGCTGGCTAACGAAGTCGGAGCCTACCCGTCCTAGCAATCGGGTCGCCGTGAGCGGTAGCATCCGGCGACTTACTATGGGATATGGGCGACAAGGAGGTTCCGTGAACGTCAAGCGAAAGCTGCCCTGGGCCGTGCTCTTGCTCGTCGCGCTCGTGCTGGCGCTGGCCGCGGCCGGCTGCGGCGGGGACGACGAGGGGACTGCGACGACACCGGGCGCCACGGAGTCCGCGACGGACACAGCCGCCGGAGAGTCGATCTCGGTCGGGATGGTGTCCGACACGGGCGGGCTCGACGACCGGGGGTTCAACGAGTTCTCGATCAACGGCTTCGAGCGGGCGCAGACGGAGCTGGGTGTCGACGGTCGCGTCTACGTGTCCGAGTCGGGCGACGACTACCTGCCGAACCTCACGGCTGCGGTCGACGACGGGCACGACCTCGTGATCGCCATCGGCTTCCTCATCCAGCCGTCCGTCGTCGAGGTGGCGACGGAGGCGACCGACGTGAACTTCGGCGGCGTCGACCAGTTCTACGGCGAGGAGCCGGAGTGCGGTGGCGAGGATCAGGCGCCGTGCGCGGTGCCGAACGTCCTCGGGCTCCAGTTTCCCTCCGAGGAGGCTGGCTATCTCGCGGGTGTCGTGGCCGCGATGGTGACGAAGAGCGGAACCGTGTCGACTGTGGGCGGCGTCAGCATTCCCCCAGTGGACAACTGGATCGCCGGGTTCCGGCAGGGGGTGAAGGACACGAATCCCGACGTCAAGCTCCTGAATGCGTACTCGCAGGACTTCGTCGATCAGGCGAAGTGCAAGGAGATCGCGCTCGACCAGATCGCCCAGGGCTCCGACGTCGTCTTTCAGGTCGCAGGGCAATGCGGCCTCGGCGCCCTTGACGCGGCCTGCGAGAAAGGGGCTTTCGCCATCGGCGTCGACGCCGACCAGTCGTTTGCCGGAGACTGCGTCATCACGAGCGCGCTCAAGCCGCTCGAGCTGGCGGTCTTCGAGACGATCAAGTCCGCGCAGGACGGCTCGTTCGAGGGTGGGGCGAACCGTTTCTTCGGCATCGAGGACTTCCCGGACGCCGAGCTGCTAGCCCCGTACACCGACGCGGTACCGCAGGAGGTCCAGGACGCCGTCGACGCGGCGAAAGAGAAGCTGATCAGCGGCGAGATCGATCCGCCGGCAACCTTCAAGTAGAGCAAGCCCATAGAGGGGGCGGGCCGAGGCAAGCCGCCCCCTCTACTCTTCTCGGCCATGGCTAACGCGCCCCTCCTGGAGCTCCGGGGAATCACGAAGCGGTTCCCTGGTGTCGTGGCGAACGACCACGTCGACCTGGAGCTCGCTAAAGGAGAGGTGCACGCGCTGCTCGGGGAGAACGGCGCCGGGAAGTCGACGCTCATGAACATCCTCTACGGCCTGTACCACCCGGACGAGGGGCAGATCCGGCTGAACGGGAAGCGGATCCGCATCGACTCGCCGCGCGACGCGATCGATCGCGGCATCGGGATGGTGCACCAGCACTTCATGCTCATCCCCGTCATGACGGTGGCCGAGAACATCGTGCTCGCCACCGAGCCGCGGAAGGGCCCGTTCCTCGACCTGGCGGGCGCTGAGGAACGCGTTCGAGAGCTCTCGACGCAGTACGGGCTCGCAGTCCGCCCGGAGGCGAAGGTCTCCTCGATCAGCGTCGGCATGCAGCAGCGGGCGGAGATCCTGAAGGCGCTCTACCGCGGCGCCGAGGTCCTCATCCTCGACGAGCCGACGGCGGTCCTCACACCACAGGAGGCGAGCGAGCTCTTCACGATCATCCGGTCACTCCAGGAGGACGGCAAATCGATCATCTTCATCAGCCACAAGCTGAACGAGGTGCTCGAGATCGCCGACCGGATCACGGTTCTGCGTCAGGGCAAGAAGATCGACACGGTTCCGCGCGAAGGCGCCACCCGCGAGGGCCTCGCCCGCCTCATGGTCGGGCGCGAGGTGGTGCTCAGGGTCGAGAAGCCGCCAGCCGAGCCGGGCGAGACGCTCTTGCTCGTCGAGAACCTGAAGGTTCTCGACGAGAGGGGCCTGGAGGCTGTCCGAGACGTGTCCTTCGACGTCAAGGTAGGCGAAATCGTCGGAGTCGCCGGAGTCGACGGAAATGGACAGAGCGAGCTCATCGACGCCCTCACGGGGCTTCGCCGGCCTTCCGAAGGTCGGATCCTGGTAGCCGGAAAGAACATAACTACGGCGAACGCGCGCGAGTGCCTCGACGTCGGTGTGGGGCACATCCCCGAGGACCGGCAGCTGCGTGGCCTCGTCCTCGACTTCACCCTGGCGGAGAACCTCGCGCTCCACGACTACGAGAAGGAGCCCAGCTCGAAATGGGGGTGGCTGTACCCCGGTCGCCTGGTCGAGCGGGCCGCCCGGCTGCTGAAGGAGTTCGACGTCCGCGGTGGCAGGCCGCAGACCCTTGCGGCGGCTCTCTCGGGCGGCAACCAGCAGAAGGTCGTCATCGCGCGGGAGGTTTCCCGCGATCCGCGTATCCTCGTCGCGGCGCAGCCCACCCGCGGTCTCGACGTCGGGGCGATCGAGTTCGTCCACCGCCGTCTCGTCAAGGAGCGCGACGAAGGACGGGCGATCCTGCTCGTCTCCTTCGAGCTCGAGGAGATCCTCTCCCTCTCTGACCGCATCCTCGTCGTCTACGAAGGACGGATCGTCGGCGAATACGAGCCCGGCGTCACCGAGGAAGAGCTCGGGATCGCCATGACCGGCGGGCGAGAGCGGGCAGCGTGACGACGGAGCCGCTCGAGCCGGCACCGCGAGGATCGGCCGTCACGGAGTGGTTCTCGACCCGGGCCGGTGGCATTCTCGTCCCGCTCGCCGCGACAGTGCTCGCGTTCCTGATCGGCGGCCTCGTGGTCCTGATCACGGGCCACAACCCCCTGAGCGCCTACAAGGCCATCTTTGAGGGCACGGGCCTCAACTGGTTCTTCCCGTGGGTCTCCGGCGACGCTCGCGAGGCTGCCGCGAACGACCTCCAGCAGACGCTGATCCTGATGACTCCGCTTGTCCTGACCGGGATCGCCGTGGCCTTTGCGTTCCGGTGCGGGCTCTTCAACATCGGCGGGCAGGGCCAGTACTGGGTTGGATTCATCGCGGCCCTCTACGTCGGAACGAACTTCGAGGGACTCTCGCGCCCGCTCCACATCCTGCTCGCCCTCCTGGCCTCGATCGTCGCGGGCGGACTCTGGGGTGGCATCGCGGGCCTCCTGAAGGCGACGGTCGGAGCCCACGAGGTGATCACAACGATCATGCTCAACTGGATTGCCATCTTCGGGGGCTCGTACCTCGTCGAGATCGGCGGGCCGCTTCAGGGACCGACGCCGTCCATCCCGCGCTCCGACACGGTGTTCGAGTCTGCGGAGCTGTGGCCGATCTGGGGGAGCTTGCCATCGCTCCACGCCGGCCTCTTCATCGCTCTCTTCGCGCTCGTCGTCTACTACGTGCTCCTTAACCGCACGACGCTCGGCTACGAGGTGCGGGCAGTCGGCTTCAGCCCGGAGGCCGCGCGCTACGGCGGCATCTCCGTCGCCAGGAACTACTTTCTCGCACTCGCGATCTCGGGCGCATTCGCGGGCCTTGCGGGCTCTGTCGACCTGCTCGGTTTCAAGTCCGCTGTCTCCACCGGCGACTTCTCCACGAACCTCATCCCGTTCACCGGCATCGCCGTCGCCCTGCTCGGCCGCAACAAGGCTGTCGGCATCCTCTTCGCAGCGCTCCTGTTCGCCGCGCTCGAGGTCGGCACGTCTACCCGCCAGCTCGACCCGGAGGTGTTCGAGCCCGCCCTTGCTACCGACCTGGCGACGATGATCCAGGCACTCGTCATCTTCTTCGTCGGCGCCGAGCTTCTCATCCTCTACATCTGGCGGGCCAGGACTCTCCTCCGCGGCCGGCCGGTCGCCCAGCCGGAGCTTCGACAATGAGCGCGCCCGCCCGTACCGCCGCGCTCGGCGACGGAGTGCGTCGGCTCACCGAGCCTCACGCGATCGGGATTGCCGGCACCGCCTTCGGTGTTCTCGCTTTCTGGCTTGCGCTCCCTCCCTGGACCGTGCGAGGGATCGGATGGCCGCTCGCAGCCGGATTTGTCGCGATCGCATGCGGGATCGCTGCGATTCCCCGCGGTGAGCGCAAGCTCGGCTGGTGGGCGATCGGGCTCGGAGTCGCCGGGACCGTCGGCGCGCTCTGGCTGCAGACCAAGGAGGCAGAGAGCCTCGACAGCATCCTCACCGCGGGGCTGGTGGCCTCCACGCTCCGCTTCGCCACGCCGCTCGCCTTCGCCGCAATCGGAGGGATCTTCTCGGAGCGCTCGGGCGTTGTGAACATCGGCCTCGAGGGCATGATGCTGACGGGTGCGTTCTTCGGCATCTGGGGCGCTATCTGGAGCGGAACCTGGATCGTCGGTCTCCTGATGGCGATGCTCTCCGGCGGCCTCCTCGCCCTCATTCACGCGTTTTTCTCCATTCACCTGCGGGCCGACCAGATCGTGAGCGGCTTTGCGGTCAACTTCCTCGCCCTCGGCCTCACCGGTTACCTGTTCAGCTCGATCTACCCTGGCGGCATCCACTCGGGAGTCTCGCGTGTCCCTAACGTGGAGCTCGGCTTCCTGGAGAGCACCCCCCTCGTCGGGGGGTTCCTCCACGGGGTCTTCGGATCCCTGAACCTTCTCGTCTGGATGATGTTCGCCGTCGTCATCCTCGGCTACGTCGTCCTCTTCAAGACCCCGATCGGCCTACGAATTCGGTCCGTCGGCGAGCATCCCAAGGCCGCTGACACGGTCGGCATCTCCGTATACGCGGTGCGCTACGCGGCGGTCGTCGCCTCGGGGGTTCTTGCGGCCCTCGGCGGTGCGTTCCTCTCGATCGGCTTCGTCGGCAGCTTCTCGGAGAACATGACGAGCGGACGGGGCTTCATCGCGCTCGCGGCGGTGATCTTCGGCAAGTGGCGCCCGGGCTGGGCGTTCGCAGCCTGCCTCCTCTTCGGCTTCGGGTTCGCACTCGCGATCCCGCTCCAGCGAGAGGCGGACGTCTCTGAGAACCTGATCTCGACGCTGCCCTACGTCCTCACTCTCGTCGCGCTTGTCGGCCTGATCGGCCGCTCCATCCCTCCGGCCGCCGTGGGCCGGCCCTACGTCAAGCAGTAGGACGTGCGAAACGGCAAGGCGATCGGCGCGGTCCTCATCGGCCTTCTGGCCCTGGGGGTGCTGGGCGGTGGCATCTGGGCGATCGTGCTGGGCGACATCCAGCTCGTCGAGGCGGTCGCCGCCCTACCGGTCTCCGCGCTTCTGGCCCTCGTCGCGCTCTCGCTCGGGGGGCATGCGAGGGCGGCGAATCAACGCTCGCTTGGCCAGATCGGAGGGGAGGCCCCGGCGCGGCTCGGCCGCTTTCTGGGAGGGCTCGCGCTCCTCCTGGCCTTCACCGCCTGCCTCGCCGTCGGGGTCTTCGCCGTACTCGTCCTCTTCGGCTGATTGACCCTGGTCGAAGCCGTTAGCAGCCACCGCTACAATCGGGGCCGTGTTCGAGATCGGCAATAGCCTTCGCGAGGCGCGGCTTCGTCAGAACTTGGACTTCCCCCGGATCGAGGAGGGCACGAAGATCCGGGGAAAGTACATTCAGGCACTCGAAGCCGAGCACTTCGACGTCCTCCCCGGCGACACCTATGTCAAGGGGTTCCTGCGCACCTACGCCGAGTATCTCGGGCTCGACGGCCAGCTCTACGTCGACGAGTACAACTCCCGCTTCGCGAGCACCGAGGAGCCGCTGACGCCGTCGACGCCGCCGACGCGGCCGCGTCACCGAGTGTCAGAGTCGAACTTCGTTGTCGTTGCGCTTGCTGCGATCGTGGCCATCACCGTGCTCGTGGTCGTCGCCTTCGGCTTCGGCGACGGAACGTCGTCGGACCCGACGGTCGGAGGCGTGGGCGGTTCCACGTCGGAGTCGCCGGCGACGGCGCAGACCACGACGACGTCACAGCCGGCCGGCGAGGGAACGCCGAAGCCTGCGCTCGCCCGGCTCCTCGTCAGGGCGAGCGCCGGGGATTGCTGGATGGTGGTGAAGGCCGGCGGCCCCCAGGGCGAGGTGCTGTACTCGGGCACTCTCGAGCAGGGGCAGGGCCAGCGCTTCGTTCGCAAGAGGCTCTGGCTTCAGCTCGGGGCTCCGGACGCGCTGACCGTGAAGCTGAACGGGAAAACCGTGCGTAGCTTCGCTGGCGAGGGGACGTTCTTCCTCGTCACGGCGAAGGGCGTTCGCCGCCTCGCGACGACCTAGTACGCCAATTAACGATCGACCATCTAGCTTGGCCGAACGACCACGGGCGATCATCGTCGTCACGGGGAGTGAGCTCGTCCGGGGCGGGCGGCGGGATGCGAACGGGCCTTTTCTCTCAGAGGAGCTGACCAGCCGCGGGCTCGAACCGGCGCGCGTCGTCATCGTCGGAGATCGGCCCGAGGAGCTCGAGGCCGCCGTCCGTGAGGGTCTCCAGGCCGAGCTTTGCATTCTCTCCGGAGGCCTCGGGCCCACCCACGACGACCGGACGATCGAGATGCTGGCTCGGGGCGCCGGCCGCGCGCTCGTGCTCGACACCGAGCTCGAGCAAGAGATCGAGACAGTCTCGCGGAGGGTCGCGACGCGTCTCCGAAGGCCGTTCGGAGACTTCGCCGCCGGCATCTCGAAGCAGGCCAAGCTCCCGGAAGGAGCCATCTCGCTCGGCCTGGCAGGAACCGCGCCGGCGGTGCTCCTCGAGCACGAGCAGGGCGTCGCTGTCGCGCTGCCGGGACCGCCCGCGGAGCTCCAACGGCTCTGGCCGGCCGCGCTCGCGAGCGCTCCGGTGCAGGCCATCCTGGATCGAGTCCGACCGGCCGAGCACCGGATCCTTCGCTTCTTCGGGCCGAGCGAGTCGGCTGTGGCGCGGGCGCTCGACGAGATGGGAGGCGAGCGAGCCGGCGTCGAGGCGACGGTGTGCGCCCGTGACCTCGAGATCCACGTGGATCTGTTCGTGGACGAGCCGGGCTCGGCGCAGGCCGCTGCCCTCGAGGCCGAGCTTCGAAGTCGGTTTGCCGAGGCGCTCTTCGCCGAGGACGACGAGCGGCCGGTCGAGGCAATGGTCCTCGACCAATGCCGGCAGGCGGGCCTCACGCTGGCGACGGCGGAGTCGTGCACCGGGGGACTGGTGAGTGCCAGGCTCACCGCGATACCCGGCGCCAGCGAGGTATTCGTCGGCGGGCTGGTGTCCTATTCGAACGACGCGAAGCGCCGTCTCCTGGGCGTGCCCGGGGACATCCTGTCGGAGTACGGTGCGGTTTCCGCCGAGACGGCGGCCGCGATGGCAGCCGGCGCGCGCGAGGCTCTGGATGCCGATGTGGCGCTCGCAGTCACCGGGGTCGCAGGCCCCGATGGGGGAACACCGGGGAAGCCGGTAGGGCTCGTCTTCCTGCACGTGCAGGGACCGGTTCGGGAGGCTTCGCTTCGACTCGAACTTCCGGGAGACCGGGAAGCAGTCCAGGCCAGGTCGGCTGCGAGCGTCCTGCACCTTCTCCGTCGGGTCCTGACACAGGCGGACACACACACGCGCGCTCTCGCCGACTAGCGTCGTGCGCGATGAGCGAGTCCGCCTCTTCTGCGCGCTCCCCCTTCCTGCGGACGTCGTCGAGAGCGTCGTTCGCTGGCAGGAGGAGGAGGAGTTCTCCGGCGCCACCGGGGCCCGCCTCGTGGGCCCGGAGAACCTGCACGTCACCCTCGCTTTCCTGGGGCGTACGCCTGCCGATCGCGTCACCGAAGTCGTCGACGCGCTCGGCAAGGCGGCCCGCGGGGTCGAGGAGCGGATCGTGCTCCGCGTGCGGGAGTATCGCGAGACCCGGAGTGTCGGGATGCTCCTCCTCGAGGACGAGGGCGGTCGGGCTGCGGGTCTCGCCGGCGGGCTCCAGGCCCGCCTCGAGGCTCTCGGCCTGTATCGACCGGAGAAGCGTCCCTGGCTGGCTCATCTCACAGTGTTCCGTTTCCGGGCTCGACCCCGGCTGCACCCCGTTCCGCCGGACCTCGGCAGGGTCAGTCCGTCCGAAGCGGCTCTCTATCATTCAGTGCTGCGGCCTGGCGGAGCGCAGTACGTCACGGTCGAATCGGTTGTCCTAGGAGGTTGAACACGTTGGATCGCGAGCAGTCACTCGACGCCGCACTGAGTCAGATCGAGCGGCAGTACGGCAAGGGCTCGGTCATGAAGATGAACGACCATGCTCACGTCAGCATCCCCTCAGTCTCGACGGGCTCGCTCTCACTCGATGTCGCGCTCGGCATCGGCGGCCTTCCCCGCGGCCGCGTGATCGAGATCTTCGGACCCGAGTCCTCGGGCAAGACGACACTCGTCTATCACGTGATCGCCGAGGCTCAGAGGCGGGGCGGCATCTGCGCCTTCATCGACGCAGAGCAT
>DASQGA010000284.1:0-3799 GCA_035632855.1 Gaiellaceae bacterium
ATGCACGACCGTCAACCTCGTCAGCCGCCCGCACGTGGACCTCCCGTTCTACAACGACCGCCACGTTCGGGTGGTCGAGCACGTCTTCGCACGGGATCGCGACGATTGCGTCACCGCCTTCCGGGAAGAGCTCGATTCAGGGGGATTCGACGTGCAACGGCGCGATCTGGCGGCCTAGATGGTTGATCGGTAATTGGCGTGCCCGCCGGGACGGGCCATCCGAGGGGTGTGGTAATTGTCGATCAACCATCTAAGGGCGTTACAGACCGGGACCGGCCGGGAACACCGTGCTGACCACCAATCGAACGGGGTGACAGGAATGGGCTTGATGAACAGGGAGCGACACGTGGACGAAGATCGCGTCGTCACCGATGACGAGGTCGTCGACCGGCCGGCGGACCGCCATCGTTATGCACGTAGCGTCGTCCGGGCACTCTTCACGCTCGGCGGCGTGGCGGTGGCCGGACTCCTCATCTGGATCGCCTCGAACTTCGATCTGGGGCAGACCAACGAGTTCTGGGCCATCATGGGCCTTCTGGCCGGCGCGGGCCTGGCGCTCGGGCTCTCCCAGCTGCTCGGCGGCTGGACGAAGTGGGGGGTACCGCGGATCTCGTCCGCAGTCCTCCTGTTCGCATGGCTCCCGACTCTGGTCGCGGCCGCCTGGATCCTGCTGGCCACCCAGCCCACCGGTGGCTGGCAGCAGAGCCGGCTCGAGAGCTGGAGCGACAGCATCGGCATCCTCGGGTTCGTTCGCGACCTGGGTCTCTTTCCGGCTGCGATCGCGCTCGCGGCCGGGGTCGTTACTGCGTTCGTCTTCGACACGACCGGCCCGAGCGAGCGCCACCCCGAGCGGGCGCAGACCTTCCCGGACGAGGACGTGCACGACTACAGGCGCGAGGACGTCGTCCCGACCGCCGTTCCGACCGACCGTCCGACGACGACGGTCGACGACCGCGAGACGGTGGTCACAGACGCTCGCGAGGACTCGGTCGTGACGACCGAAACGCGCGACGACACGGTGGTTCGGCGCGACACTCCGTAGGCTGCTCCCGCACCACCGGAGTGGAAAAGGGGTGCCAAACCGCGCCTCTTTTCTTTCCGGTCACTCTCGTCAGGGATCGCCGAACGTGCGCGAAGCGTCGATCATTGGAGCATGGACGCCGCCCGCCGCAGCGGTTCCGCCGCAGGCCTCTCCCGGCTTGCAGAACATTGCGAATCGCTTAGCCGTCTGCTTGCAGGTGAGACCGAAAGCCCGCGCCTTCGCCTCGAGGCCGAGCTCGGCTGCGAGCTGGCCCACCGGCTCGTGGGAGCGCTCCTCCAGCGCGCCCCCGGGCTCGCGCTCCCGCTCTAGTCGGGCGCCAGTCGGCTAGCGAAACTCGTGGCCGCCGAGGAGGCGCACGTAGAAGAAGATCAGGCCGCCGGCGATCAGCGCGAAGAGAAAAGCCGTCCCGATTGATAGACCGACGCCGAGCAGGCCAATCCAGATGAAGAGGCCGAGGCCGAACGCCCAAAGAAACGAGGCGAAGCCTTGGCTGAACGAGGGAGGACGAAGCGGCACGGCGGCCGGAATTCTACCTGCGTCGGACCAAAAAAATTCGCCGAGCCGGTTCCGCTTTCGTCCGGGTCTCCAACCGACTTTCCGCTTGCGCGTACGGTCGCCCGGTGACCCTTCGACCTACTTGCGCTCCGTGCTCGGCGCAAGTGGGACTCTAGGACAGGGCCTTCGGACAGTCAAGAGACATGTCCATCGTAATGTATGCAATTTGCGGAGAGATCATTTATCCACAGTTTCCACAGGTTGGTCAGACGCCTGTGCATAGACCTGGGGAAGACTGAAGAAGCGCGCGCGGCTAGATGGTTCTAAGGGGCCGCCAGGCCGCCGTCCGTATAGACGCCCGACGCGTTCCAGAGCAGGTAACCGGCCGACTTCGCCCGGCGGGCCGCCTCGATCTGGGCCTGGACCTCGGTGAGCGTGTACGTGTGCTGGATCGAGAAGTCCTGGAGCCACGGAACCACCTTCGCCGGCCGGCCCCGGAGCTTCTCGCGGAAGTCTCGGAGCGAGAACGCAACCGTCCGGCCAGGATCCCCGTCCGGGTTGTTGATGTTGTACTCGCCCGGGGTGTAGTGGGAGGGATAGACCATCGGGTAGATGGCATCGAGGTACCGGCCGAGCTTTCGGGGCCGCTGACCGATGCCGAGATCCCGGGTCGCGGCGAGCCCGAACACCGCCGCCGAGACGCGCACGCCGAGCGGGTGCAGCCGGTCGCGCGCGTACTTCACGAAGCGGGCCATCGTCTCCGCCTTCGGTTCCTTCAGGCGGTGGTTGAACACCATCGTCGACAGGTCGCCGTCGCTCGGGAAGCGAATGTAGTCGAACATGATCTCGTCGAAGCCCGCCCGCGCGGCCGCTGCGGCGATGTCGACGTTGTACTTCCAGACCCGCTCGTCGTAGGGATTCGTCCAGCCGAGCCCGGCGGGGGTCGTCCAGACGCCGCCGCCTGTGCGACGGATCGCGAGGTCCGGTCGCTTCATGGAGAGCACGGGATCCTCGAAGACAACGACGCGGCCGATCAGGTAGAGGCCATGGTCTCGCGCGAGCTTGACGGCCTCGCCGGGCCGGTAGTAGTTCTGGGCGGCCCCGACTTTCGAGGCCAGCTTTGCCTGTGGCGAACGGAAGGCAACTTCGCCGTTCTCGTCCTTGACGTCGAGCTCGAGGGTGTTCAGGCCTTGATCGGCCATGCTCACGTACTCCTCGAGCTTGCCATCGAGGTTCGCGAGCGCCATCGTCACGTGCACGCCCCGAATCTCTGCAGGCAGCGCCCTCGGGGTCTTCTTCACGGGCTCGGCGGCGCTCGGGGTGCCGCCCGTACTAGCGGTCTGGTTTCCGGTTCCGGAGCTGTCGGAGGGGAGGAAGCGGGCGCCGAGCGTGACGACCGCCGCGGCAAGAGCCACGACCGCAAGGGCTGTCAGCCGGCGTCGGCGCTGGCGCCGTCGGGCGTGTTCCCGTCGCAGCCGAAACCGCTCGCTTGGGTCGATCGGCTGCAGCATGGCCCGTGCAGGCTATGTCCTTGTGCCACTTCTGTCCACAGGGCTGTGCACAACACCACCGCCTTTCTGCGGGGCGGAGGAGTTGCTGCCCTAGGGCTCTACTTCAACTTGACATAACACCGGTTATCGTGCGTAGGGCTAGCGAAGCCATTTGGCTGCGAGAGGGCGAACGCACTACTTGCCCTCCTCGTCGGCTTCCCAGGCGTCGTCTACTGCCCTCATCGCATTTGCGAGGTCATCCTGGTTCGGGTGGAGGTAGATCTGCGTGGTCGCGATCGACTCATGCCGCAACAACATCTGCGCCTTGACGATGTCGCCGGTCGGACTCGGCAATGATCCGGCGAAGTTCGTCGAGGCCCATGTCGCCGGACTCTAGCCACTTGCCTTATCTGCGAACATGTGTTCCGATGACTGCGAGCGGGAGCGCATACGGCCGGTTTCGTCGTTCCCTGGATAACGGGAACCTGCTTGCTGCCCGGGCTGCCGCCACCGAGCTTGAGCACGTCGGCCTCGCCGAAGCCCTCGAACTCACGCTCCTGATCCTCACCAAGGAGCCGCAGCGCTTCCGTGCTGCCGCGCTTCACTGGCATGCCTGCTACTGCGCCGATACACGGCCCTCGCTCGAGGAGGCGGCCGCCGTGCTCGGCCTCCTGGCGATGCTCGAAGGTCGCCGGGCTAGAACTGCGGCCCAGGCTCTTGCGGACCTCCTCGACGACCGAACGCTCATGCCGGCGGCCGAGGTGCTTGTCCG
>DASQGA010000285.1:0-5106 GCA_035632855.1 Gaiellaceae bacterium
CACGCCGCGCACACCGCAGCGTCAACGTGAATCGGTGCCGGATCAGATCAGACTGGCAGCGGGAACTTCGGCTGGGCCAGTGTTCAAGAATGTCCCCTGAACCGCCGCTCCAATGATCTGAGCTATGGGCCTCGCTCCCCTTCTTGGCCCCGCTGGAGTGTCAGATTCATCCGCGACCCGCTATCCCAGGCGGTACGTTTCCGTCATGGCCAGAAAAGTCCTCATCGTCAGCACCGTCGAACATGCGGACGACGTTTTGCGCGCACATGTCGGGGAGGCCGACACAATCAAGGTCGTGGTGCCGGTCGTACGACAGGGCGTACTCGACTGGCTCGCCAACGACCAGCAAGCGTTCGGTCGGGCAGAGCGAGTCGCCGAACGCACGGCCGAGCAGCTCCCTGGCGAGACCGTTGACGCTGTTGCCGGCGAAGCGAACGTCGGTCTCGCCATCCGCGACGCTCTTGCGACTTTTCCGGCGGACGAGATCGTCGTTGCGGTTCGTCCGGACGAAGAGGAAGGGCTCGTCGAGTCGACCGCGACCGACAGCGCGCCGCAACACTCCCTCGAGGGAGTGCCCGTCCGCTATGTCGTGATCCGGGACTAGTTCGACTCGGGCTGTGGCCGCCTCACCTGCACTAGTACGGTCTCGCATGAGGCCGGCCACCTTGGTTTGGAGCAGCTACTCAAAACCACGCGGCATCCAGGAGCGGCCTGAATTCGAGCGGTTCTGGCGAGCCTGTGGGGTGCGCAAATTCGGCCGGATCATCCCCGCGCCACAGCGCAAGCACTTCCGTACTGGCTTGCCCTCCCACGTCCCGCGCGCCTCGAAGGCGTCGCTGTCGAACTCAGTGCGGCCCTCGTTGCCGCAGTTCGGGCACCTAATCCGCATCCTCGCAATTTTCGACGATCGCGTCGCTGAAGCGGTCAACGACCATCGCGATTGCGTTCACGCCGCCCAGCCGTTCGTAGAGGCTCCGCTGCTCCACTCTCGTTACCTCCTCAGCTCCTGGGTTCCTCCCGGTAACGACTACGTTGAACCGACGCCCCCTGGTTTCCGGCGCCATGTGGTGTCCGATCGGGGCATTCCGTATTTCGCCGAGGATTGGCGACAGCGTGCGCCTGCTTCTCGTTACCTGACGACTCCGTTTCGCTCGATGACGTCGCCACGCCTAGGTCACTCCTCGACGTCCGGGTCGATCTCCTGTGCCTGCTGCCGATGCTCCTCGGCTGCGGTCTGTTCCTTACGTGCGCGGTCTGCCTGCTCGTCAGCTGCAAGCCGTGCCTGCTCCGCCTTCCGGCCTCTCGTGTCCGCCTGCTCGCGGTGCTCGCTAGCTTCGACACGCTTCTGGTCGAGCTGCCGCGCACGCTGGCGCCGCGCGACGAACGCCACAGCGGCCAGAACGACGATCACTGCAACGACAATCAGAATGATCACGGTGGTACTCATACCGCCCCTTCCCTTTTGGTTGTCGGGCCGAAAGTATGGACATTCCGAGATCCGGCGACATGCGAACATCTGTTCCTGACCTTGCAAGGCTCCGAATACGGCCGGGGCGCGGGCAGGGTAGTCCTAGGAAGCCCTTGCGGCCCGTGCCTCGACGTGCCTGACCGGTCACACACGTCCCGCGCTTACAGCTTGCGGTAGCGGGACTCGACGAAGCAGTAGAGCCCGTAGAGAAGGAGCCCGGCGGCGACGAGGCCGAGGAGGAACGAGCCGTAGGGCTGTCTGGCGAGCTCCTTGAGTGCGCCGCCGAGTCCGATCGCCTCCTGCGAGTCGTACTCGAGCGCAGCTTTCACAAGGAAGACGCCGATGAGCGCGAAGACGACCCCGCGGGCGATGTGCCCGCCGACGCCCAGATATGTCGCGGCCTTCCTTTCCTGCTCGCCCATCTCGCCGAGCTTGAGGTCCTCGAGGAAGCCCTGCGTCGCGGCCTGGTAGCCCTGGTACGCTGCGATTCCGATCACAACGATGCCGACGACGGTCACGAGCGCGACGCCGCCCGGCCAGCCGAGCACCGTGGCCGTCTGCTGCTGCTCCGAGCCGCCCGAACTCCCGCCCTCGCCACTGCCGGCGACGATCGCCCACGCGAAGGCGCTCAGGCTCCCGTAGATGACTGTCCGCCCGAGGGAGGCGGCCCGCTTGGCGTGGGCCTCCACCCCTTCCTTGTCCCGCGGGCCGACGCCTACCTCGACGAGCTGCCAGAGGGCGAAGCCGGTGAGGCCGAGGGCGAGCAGAACGAGGAGAACCATTCCGAACGGCTCGTCTGCGACCGCCTGGAGCGCCCCTTTCTGATCCTCGGGGTTTCCGCCCTTTCCAGCCGCAACTTTGATCGCGAGGACGCCGATGATGGCGTAGAGCACCCCCTTCGCCGCGAAACCGAGGCGGCCGAGGCGCTCGGTCCACGGATTCCGTGCCACCCTTTCCGCTGACAGGCCACCCGTGCTCACGCGACCAAGAGCCTCCTTCCAGCCCCACGCGGGGAAGGGAAGGCTACCACGGCAGACGCGGTCGCTTCGGTGGCTAAAAGAGGATCTCCACCGACCCCTGGAGATCGCACTGTTCATGCGCTTTCAGCCCTCCGATCAGAGCACCGAAAAACCACCATGTGGAAGTCATCTTCGCTTACGCATGCGGTGAGTCCCTGGCCGGCGGCTGGGAGACCCCCGATGGCCCCTTCGGAGTCCCGGCGTAGAGGAGCCGAGCGACGTCCCGGGGACTACTCGGGCCGCCACTCGGTTTGGGAAGGCTGCCCGGTCTCGGACTACGCTGAACGACTTGGGATGACGCCGCCTAGAAAAGACATACGCGTCGAGGCCAAGTCTGCTGAGGTCCGCATGGGCCGCTATGCGGCGCGCGTGCCAGCGGGTACGCCTGAGGAGGTTCGGGCGAAACTGCGCAGGCTACTGCTCGCGGAGCACGCGATGGAGGCCGTCGAGGAGTGGGCGCGAGCGCGTGCGCTGCAACCGCCACCGTCGGACCGTTTCGCGCGTGGAGGCTGGTCGACGCAGCTGGGTTTGCCGCGATGTTCGGCGGCCCCTTCGTCGCCGACGACAAGGGCAAGCGACTCGACCCAGCCGAGTGGCGCGCGAAGCTCGAGCAGCGCCGCCCAGAGCTCGTGCCCCTGTTCGATCGGCTTCGCGCGCGTCGCGACTCTGTGTTCGCCCACGCCGACACCCGGGCGCGTGTCAGCAACGTGACGAACACGCACAAGATGTTCCGAGGACGCGAGCCGGATGATCCAATCGACCTGCGTACCTATGACTCCGGCGCAGCCGACGAGTTGCTCGCTCCCGAGGAGCTCGAAGCAGCCGTGGAGCTCGCCGTGACGCTCGCCGGTCTGTTCTCCGAGCGCATGGTCGAACTGGGCGCCATGCGTGTCCGCGAACTTGGCTGAAGGTCACGCCGACCGCACTGTTCATGCGGCTTTCAGCCCTCCCCAGCATAGGAGACCCCGATGGCCCCCTTGGAGTCCCAAGTGCGCCCGCAACAAGACAGACGTTCTCGTGTCGGTGGGTAAAAAGGGAGCCGACGGCGGTTCGGCGCGACCCGTCCTTGGGATTCCCGCTGCAACATCTGCTTAGCCGTGGTCGACCTCCGACTGTGGGCATCACCGAGCCTCCATCCGCCCTCCATGGCGATCCGTCAGCGGCCCGGGTGAGACGTCCTCCCCCCGGCGACCCCCTTGGAGTCCCACTCACGGTCGCGATTTTCGCGAAGCGCGGCGGGTACTTCGTGGTCGAGGAGTTCGTTAGGAGGGTCTAGCTAGATGACACTAGCGAAACGGCTACTGCTTTGCTCTCCGGGTTTCCTAGCGGCGTTTTCGGCCTCCACGAGGGACGATGTAGATCAGCGCGATGAGGGCGACGATGATCACCGCAGCAATGGCGACGATAGCGACGGTGGACATGCGCCCATGTTACCCCTGTGGCCTATTCGAGAAAACCGACGCTGCGAGCGGTACAGCGCGTGCCCTGGCGAGTGCCAGGGAGAGCCGGGCGAGCATCGTGAGGTCCGCGTGAAGCACGACCCGCTCGATGCCGCGAACGCGAAGAGGCGCGAGGCCGTACTGCCGCTTGAGGCGTCCGCTCACTCTTCGACGGCGGCACGGCCACGTAGAGGTCTTTCCACCGATTGAGGAGGGGGTATGCGCTTCTATCCTGCTTTGCCAGCCCAGAGGGTCAGGACGGTCCTCGGGGACCTTTTCGTCGTCCTGATCTTGTTTCTGTTCGCCTGGCTGGGCCTGAAGGTTCACAACGCAGTCGACCAACTGTCTGTTCTCGGAACTGGTGTCGAGGACGCCGGGGCGGAGATCCAGGGCGGCTTCGACACCGCCGCAGAGGCAGTGGACGGGGCGCCTATCGTCGGGGACGACCTGGCCGATGGCCTCCGTGACGCGGGTCGCGCGTCGGGTGGCGAACTCGCCGAGCGCGGCCAGGAGGGCCGAGAAAGTGTCCATCGACTCGCCAACGTGCTCGGACTCGTCACCTTCCTCATCCCCGCGCTCCTCGTCCTCTCGCGCACCCTCCCCGATCGAATCTCTCAGATCAGGGGGCTCAGGGCGGCGGAGCGCGTTCTGGGCGGGCCGCTCGACCCTGACCGCCGCCGCCTCCTCGCCATGCGCGCTGCCTTCTCCCTTCCTTACGGCGAGCTGGTCAGGTACACGAGAGACCCGTTCGGGGATCTTGCCGCCGGGCGCTACGACGCGCTGATCGCCGCGGCGCTCGAGGAGGCGGGGCTTCGTCTGCGCACCTACTAGGGGTGACTGCGACACGCCAACAGGTTGCCGGCACGCTCGCTCTGAACCCGAGGCCTAGGCTGGGACGTTGTCTGAAGCCAGAACCCCCCGCACGTCCTCCCTACCGCATTGGCAGCATGGCTACGGATGCCTCAGCCAGAGCACCTGTTCGCAGCGGCTACAAGGCGACGGCAAGGGTCTGTTCGCAGCGGCAGTTGTGTGTCTGGCTACGGCCCTCGCTCGAGGAGGCGGCCGCCGTGCTCGGCCTCCTGGCGATGCTCGAAGGTCGCCGGGCTAGAACTGCGGCCCAGGCTCTTGCGGACCTCCTCGACGACCGAACGCTCATGCCGGCGGCCGAGGTGCTTGTCCG
>DASQGA010000286.1:0-4120 GCA_035632855.1 Gaiellaceae bacterium
TACGCGGTGCTTCGGGGACGCAGCGGTTCCGAGCGCCCGCGGACGATTCTCGAAGGAGAGTCCGGGTTCAATGACCCGGTCGCGATCTCGCTGATGGTCGCGGTGACCGCAGGCCTCGCCACGGGCGACTCGAACGTCACCGAGGGCACGGCGCGCTTCATCCAGGAGCTCGGGATCGGCGTCGTGGCGGGGGCTGTCGGCGGCCTCCTGCTCCGCGCCGCGCTTCGCGTGACGCCCCGCCTCGAGCAGGGTGTGCAGGCGATCGCGCTTCTCCTCGGAGCCGTCCTGCTCGGAAGCGTGACCGCAGCCGTGCACGGAAGCGGCTTCCTGGCGGTCTATCTCGCCGGCCTCCTCCTCTCCGATGCGTGGGCGGGGCAGGACGGCACACGGCATGCCGTCCCCGAAGCTCTGTCGGCCGCCGCCGAGCCCCTGCTCTTCGCCATGCTCGGCGCGGTGTTCGCACCGCTGGTCGGAGGCCTCGACCTCGCACGTGGCTTGGCGCTGACGTTCGTGACCGTGTTCGTCCTGCGACCCCTCGTTGCCTCGGTCTGCCTCGTCGGAAGCCAGCTTCGGGCACCCGAGCGCGTCCTGGTGTCCTGGGGCGGGCTGAAAGGAGCGGTGCCTCTCCTCCTCGCCGCCTACCCGGCACTGGACGATCTCGACGGCGCGACCATGGTCGCTGCCACAGTGCTGGTCGCAACCGCGGCGTCGCTCTTGGTCCAGGGCGTGACGCTCCCCCGCGTCGTCGACCGGGCGCGCTAGGTCAGCGCTTCGAGAATCCCGTCCTGGAGCCAGGTCAGGTACGCGTAGAGCGCCAGGTCGTCGGCCTGGGGATCCGTCTCGTCGATGCCGTCCTCGTAGGTCGCCTCGGTCACTCCGAGGCGTGTGCCGAGCACGAGTCGCAGGTCGTTCAGAGCGGAGAGCCAGGCGTGGAGCTCCTCCTCGCTCACGTGCTCGCGGTCGACCGTCTCCGCGAGGGCGAGGAGGGAGGCCCGGTGACCGCCGAGGAGCTCCGCCCCCACGAGCCCTCGATACTCGGCCTCGAGCTCCGCGTCTTCGTGGGCCGGTGGAAAGAGGCGGCGGAGCGACGGGTCGTGCGGCTCCGCGACAAGCAGGTCGTCCAGGGCAGCCGGCAGACCGCGAAGAAGGGCACGCTCGTGGCCGGAGAGCCGAACCTCGAAGCGGCCGTCCTCCATCCGCTCAACGGGTCGAGGGATAAACATCAGATGGTTAGCCGGTAATTGGCGTGGTAACGGTCGACCACCATCTAGTCCTGTCGCATGGTGGCCCAGAGGCCGTGGGCGTGCAGGCGCGAGACGTCGTACTCCGCTTTCTCCCGTGTGCCACTCGAGACCACCGACTTGCCGTCGTTGTGCACCTCGAGCATCAGGCGGGTCGCCTGCTCCTTGCCGTAACCGAAGAGTTTCTGGAAGACGAAGGTCACGTAGGACATCAGGTTGATCGGGTCGTTCCAGACGATCACGACCCAGGGCTTGTCGCGGACGATCTCGTCCTCGCCTGACGGAATCTCGACCTCCACGGGCGCGGCAATGGTCTGACTCACGAGTCGGCCACCTATCGGGTCAGCTGGGCTTCGTGGTCATCGCCCAGACGGCGACGACGTAACCAACCACGAGGACAAGTGTGAGAACGGTGGCGACCCGGCCGAGCGTGCCCCCGCTGCCGGGCGCGCGGCGCGACTTGCGCGCGGCGAGTCCTGCCAGGATCGTCGAGATGAGCAGGAGGAGAAGGCCGACGTCGGCGGTGATGTACCCGGCGCTGATCCAGCCGACGCCGTCCGGGATGTTCTCCTTCGAGTTGATCCACTCGGCGCCCACCCGCATGAGGACGTACGAAGGCAGCGCCGCGAGCAGAAGCGTCCGGAACCCGATGCGAATGAGACCGGGCGAATCGGCCCGCCACGCGAGCAGGAGCAGGGCCGCCACGGTCACGAGCGACCCGACGAGGAGCATGGCGCCCGCGACATGAACGAGCAACGGGAAGTTCCAGTCTTCTGGCCTGACGAGCGCGATCGTCATGCGCCCGGCTTGTAGATCATCACGACGAGGAGGGCCGCGACCGCGAGCGCCATGACGGTGTGGACGACGAGAGCGCGCTGACTCCGGATCGAGCCACCGAGCTCACCTTGCCCGGCGTCGGCTCCGAACGCGCGGCGAAACCCGGCCCCCACCCGCGTGCCCGCGGCCGCCGCGATCACCCAGAGGACGAACGCAGCGACGATCCACCCGTCCCAGAGCTCGTAGCCCTCGACATCGACCGCGAGCCAGATCCCGAAGATCAGCGTGCCCGCACCCCCGACGTCCCAGAGCCTGCTCCCGAGCCTCGACATCCGCAGGAACGGCGCCGCGTCCACCACGCCGACCGAGCGCCAGGACGCGGCGAGAACCGTACTGAGCAGGACGACGGCGGTCACGGCTGCGAAGGCAGCCAGGACGTGGAGGAAGAGCAGCCAGTCGTACAGCGTCACGCGAGCACCTTAACGCGGCCGCGACGAACGTTGCTCCTACGCGATGTTGGAGGCGACTTCTTTCCGCGCTTGGCGCTCGGGCGTGATCCGCACGACGTTCCAGGCGAGCCCGAGGCGCTCAAGGGCGGCGATGAAGAGCCCGCCCGGGTCGATCTCCCAGCGTTTCAACCCGTGGAAAGCCGAGGTGGGAAAGGCGTGGTGATTGTGGTGCCAGGCCTCGCCGAACGAGAGGATCGAGAGCCAGAAGACGTTCCTGGACTCGTCCTCGCACCGGAACCGGCGCTTGCCCCAGAGATGGCAGATCGAGTTGATCGAGAACGTCACGTGGTGCAGGAGGAAGATCCGCACGAACCCGCCCCAGAGGAGCGCGGTGAACCCTCCCCAGAGCGTTCCGGTCAGGACGTAGCCGACTCCGAAGGGGACGAGCAGCGAGACGACGACCAGCCACGGAAACGTCCGGTCGACGATGCGCATGCCGCGATCGGCCATGAGATCGGGGGCGTAGCGGCGAGTGTCGGCCCGGCCCTCCTCGACGAAGAGCCAGCCGACGTGCGCGTGGAACAGCCCCTTCAGCACTGCGACTGGCCGCGCGCCTTCGGCCAGGTGAGGCGAATGTGGATCTCCCTCGCGGTCCGAGAATTGATGATGCTTGCGGTGGTCCGAGACCCAGGCGAGCACGGGCCCTTCGACGGCCATCGAGCCGAGAGCCGCGAGCGCGTAGCGGATACCGCCGTACGTCTTGAACGAGCGGTGGGTGAGCAAGCGATGGAACCCGACGGTGATCCCGAGACCCGTCAGGAGGTAGCCGAGCGTGAGGATCGCGATATCGGTCCAGCCGACCGCCGTGTTCCAGAGCAGGACGACGGCGACCAGGAAGGCCAGGAAGGGCATGACCACCCCTCCGAGATTCGCAAGTGCGTGCGTTCGGGTCATTACAAATCTGTTCGCTTCCGGGGCAGCCCCGGTTCGGAACATTGGACGCTCCGGCCCGACGGATGGTTGCATTCCGGTCGCTGTAGGCTCCGACGATGCGCGCCGTCCGCTGCTGGTGCGACGAGCTCATCGCGGCCGACGACGACGCACAGCTCGTCGCGGCACTCCGCGACCACGTCGCCGAGACCCATCCGAACGAGCCGCGCTCGGATGAGGACGTCCAGGCGCGCGTCGAGTCTAAGGCGTACGACCCGCCCGACCGCCCTCCCTGGGCCTACTGACTTCCCGGCGCCCTAGAAATCCAGCGCTTCATTGACGATGCGCTCCTGCTCGAGCAAGTGTGCGGTCGGATAGCCCTCGCTGGGGCTGGCCCGCCAGGCGCGGCCGCAGTAACGCAGGTCCACCTCGGCCGGCAGCCCTTCCTCGAGGCGATGGCGAACCGCGCGCCAGGCGCCCATGTTCTGCGGCTCCTCCTGGACCCAGAGCACCTCGCGGAGGTTCGGGTAGCGCGAGAGAAGCTCGTCGTACTGCGCGACCGGGAACGGATAGAGCTGCTCGAGGCGAGCGACGGCGACCCGGTCCGCGCTCTCCAGCTCCTCGTGGCCGACGATGTCGTAGTAGATCTTCCCGGTGCAGAAGACCAGGCGCTGCGTCTGGCGGCGCACCTCTTCGTCCAGCCGCGGGTCGTCGAGGAGAGGC